>NZ_JAPMLG010000002.1:0-268857 GCF_035726925.1 Enterococcus sp. E5-37 | reverse complement strand
TAACACCACAGTGTGGTGGCGATAGCGAGAAGGATACACCTGTAACCATGCCGAACACAGAAGTTAAGCTTCTTAGCGCCGATTGTAGTGAGGGGTTGCCCCTTGTGAGAGTAGGACGTCGCCACGCAAAGGCAAAAAGATGAACTAGAAATAGTTCATCTTTTTTTGTTTAAATCTTTTGCTAAGTTGAACTAATAGAGTCTTTTATGAATATCGAAGTTAGTTTTTCACCTAACTTCGTTTTTTTATAGTTGGTTATTATAAAATAGTAATATAGCTGATTTGGATTCAATTCATATTTATTTATAAATCAAAAATACAGAGAATAGTATATAAATGTCCTTTCCTATTCTTAAAATGATGTTTGTACTTACTTAAATTAGGTATAATTAGTATATGTTTTGTGAGAAATTTAGACTTACAATAAGCAGTGAATTTATAATCAACGTATAGGAGACATGGATGAAATGAAACTAATTGGTATAGATTTAGACGGTACTCTTTTGAATTCTGACCAGAGCATTAGTCAAAAAAATGCAAGAACAATGAAACATTTACCGGAAGACTGTTTTCCATTCATTTGTTCTGGAAGAGAAGTAGAAGACATTAATAATATTCTCAAAAAATCTGGTTTAAGGATACCAGCAGTAGGGTTAAATGGTTCTGTTGGATTTGATGGAGAAAAAAAGATATTTGAGTCTTCCTTCGATAAAAATGATGTAAAAAAAATTGATTCTGTCCTATCGAAATTTCCAACCAAAATATATACAAATCTCGGAAGTTATGAATCCCAGAATTATAAAAATAAAATGAAAAAAATTTTTCACGAGGTAGGGTGTGAATTTTCTATCAAAGAGCTAAACTATGAGCTTGAGTATGAAAAATCTATTTGTTCAATCCCTTATAATAATATTGAGGAAATTATAGAAAAGGATGCTATCAGCATTTACAAATTTTTTATTTTTATTCCTAATCGTCAATTGAAAGCTAATATATTTAACCATTTGAAAAAGATGCTAAATGTGTCTGTTACTGAATCGGCACCTGTAAATATTGAAATCGTACCTCAAAATGTATCTAAAGGCGTGGTGTTTGATCGTTTGGAATCAATCTACAATTTAAAGAAACCTTTGAGAATCGCGATCGGAGATAGTTTAAATGACTTATCTATGTTTGAAAGTGCAGATATTAGTTTTGCAATGGGAAATAGTCATCAAGAAATCATGAAAAAAGCTGATTATGTCACTGTTTCAAATGATAAAGACGGAGTATCTCAAGCATTTGAAAGAATTCTTACCATATAAACTAATTAAGGTAGTATAGAACATAGAATTCTAAATACGGAAAAATGGAGCATAAATTCCAGTATAAATAGTACTTCTTCAGTGTCAAACGAAGCGAATATAACATAGATATTTAGGATTGTGACAAAAATCATGTCACAATCTTTTTTTCGAATAAACTCATTTTTTGAAGCCGGCCATTTTGTCGTAATTTCTTTGTGTAATGCGAACAAATTTTCGGTTATTAATGAAAAAAGCTATTGAAAATGGTATGATAAAAGAAAAAAAGGAGGAAATTTTTAATGGTGAAATTTATCCATGCGGCAGATTTACATATGGATCGGTCATTTGAAGGACTGACAACTCTTGATAAAACTGTACAGGAAAAACTATTGAAGACGAATCTGACCGTTTTATCAAATATCATTGAACAGGCAATAATAAATAACGTTGATTTTGTTTTACTTGCAGGAGATAATTTTCATCAAAATCGTCCTTCATTAAAAATACAGAAACATTTTTCAGAACAGATGAAACGGTTAGAAAAGAACCATATACCTGTATTTATAATATTCGGAAATCATGATTTCTATCAAAAAGAGCGGTATTGGTTCTCCTTTCCTAAAAATGTCCATTTATTTACATCCGAAACGGTAGAGACAAAAAAAATAACGATAAAAAGTGGAGAAACTGTCTCTCTCAGTGGATTTAGTTATCGTCAACCGTGGATTCAAAAAGACAAAGTGATGGAATTTCCTTCTAGAGAACTCACAGATTACCATATTGGGTTGTACCACGGGGAACCTGGCGTCTCTCAAAAAGGAAACTATGCTCCTTTCCAACCCTCAAAGATGCAAGAAAAGGGATACGATTATTGGGCTTTAGGGCATATCCATGTGCCAACGGTCTTAAATGAAAAGCAAACAATTGTTTATCCAGGTGCGCCTCAAGGTCATACTAAAAAGGAACAAACTTCTACATCCATTCTGCTTGTTGAATTAAGTAAAGGAAGTTGCCAAATACATCCGATTAAAGTAGCAGAGGTCTATTGGAAGACAAAGGAAATATCATTGAGGAAAGCAAGAACGACAAAAGAGGTCATTGTTCACATTCGTCAGCAACTTTCAAAAGTAGAGTATGGTTTTAGTTTAATCGAAATAAAATTAAAAGATTATGACCATCTCAATACAGATGTTTTGGAACGGATACAATCAGGAGAGCTATTAGACTATTTGTTAGAGGAATTCTCAGATAGGATAAATGATTTCTTTATTTGGCGTATTTCTCTCATAGAGGATACCTTTTATACGAAGATCCCACTTGCTGCTTCTGCTAAATTGATGGAACAGTTATTTCAATACTATCAGACACCTCAAGATTTCCAACAAATTTTAAATGAAGTATATAGTCATCAAGAAGCGGCTAGAATATTGAGCGAACTGCCGGAATACCAAGAAGAAACACTTGAAAAAGCCAAGCAGCTGCTTAATCAAGATTTTTTATTTGAGGAGGATCAGGAATGAAGATTTTAAGGATCGAGATTGCTGCTTTTGGAAAATGGCGTCAAAAAAGTTTTGACTTTTATTCAGGCAATCAGCTGATCTATGGGGGAAACGAAGCAGGAAAATCAACGATTTATCAATTTATTCAAGCAATATTATTTGGTTTCCCTTCAAAAGGCCGTAAAAAAAAGGATTATACACCAAAAGACGGCTCAGCCTATGGCGGCAAAATATGGCTTAAACATCCTGTATATGGTGAATTTGCTGTCGAGCGCTACAAGCAGCAAAATCGCGGAAAATCGAAGGTGTGGCTGGGGGATCAAGTGGGAAGTGATGAGTTACTAGAAAAATTGATTGCGCCTTTAACGAAAGAGTTATTCCAGCAAGTATTTACTTTCCAGCAGGAACAGTTGATGGAACTAGATCATTTGAGAGAAAAAGAGCTACATGATGCGCTGATTTCTTTAGGCATCACGGGCAGTTCTCAAGTATTCCAAAAGCGGCAAGAATATTATCAGAAAGCACAACAATTATTCAAGAAAAAAGGCCAAAAACTACTAATCAATCAAAAATTAAATGAATGGAAAGAGCTGCAAGAAAAAATTCATCAAAAACAAGAACAGGAAGCTTATTTTGGCAAGTTGATCCAACAAGAACAGGAATACGAGTCGCAACAGCAGCAGTTATTGGCACAATTAAAAGAGGCGAACAAACAATTTTCATTAGCCAGACAGCAAGAACTTAATTTTTCTTTATATGAAGAATGGCAATCTCTCAAAAAAAACAGCACTACAGGTTTTCCTGATGAGCAACTTCTTTTAGATCTGGAGTCTTTCTCCAAACGGTATCAGCAAACAAATGAGCGTTTGGAAGAATTAGAAGCAACACTGGAAAAGCATAGCGGGATGGATCAGCAGTCAGCCAGATATTATTTTTATTTAGAGCAGGAGCAGGAACTAAAAGATCTCCAGCAACTTCAATTTACAGCGGAACAATTAAACGAAGAATGGCAAAGATTACAAATTGAGACTAGAGAAACAAATTCAGAATTGAAGATTTTGGAACAAAGGTGGCATTGGCAGAAAAATCCGTTACCGGAAGAATTTTTATATGAAGAAGAATGGAAGCATCTTCTGGCTGAAGAAAGAAGGATTGCTGATCTAGAAAGCCAGATTTCTGTGCGTCTCCAAATAGCTAAAGAACAGCAAGTGATGATTGAAGCAGAAGTGAATGACTTGGAAGAGACCTATCCAGCATTATTACAAAATCAGTCAGAGATAGCACCAGTCTCTTCATCTAAACCGTATATGCTGATGGCTGGCGGAGCAATAATCATTGCAGGTATATTTGTACCAATGCCCTTGAAAGTGATCCTTTTACTAATTGGTGCAGGCGTGATTGGCTATTTCTTCTACAAAAGGCAACCAAAAATCAAAACTAAAAATGATTTCTCTGAGATAAAAGGAATGTGGCAAGAAAAACTAGGACAACTTGATCTAGCCTTAGCTCAATTAGCTGAAGCAGAAGAAAAACAAAAGAGAACTGGGGAAGAAAAACAGATTCTTCAGCAAGAAGTATATCGTTTTGCGGATCATCGGCACTTAGGAAAGATGGATACACTCAAACTCATGAAAGAATATGGACAGGAAGTCATAGATTATCAGAAATTATATGGCGTATTTGAGCGGAAACATAAAAGAGAGCAGGAAATACAAGAAAAACTACGACAAATCGACCAAAAATTTGAGTTTGTTAAAGAATGGTTACCGATACAAGATAAGACAATTTCAGAAAAAATGGTATTGCTTTCCCGTTTTATACAAGAGATGGAACAGATGAAATTTGCCAGAAGCTATCAGCAAAATACTTTATTGAAGCAAGAAATCAATCAACTGAAAAAGAAACAAAAAGTATGGATACAAGAATACAGCGAACAATTGACTCAAGCAGGCTTATCTTATCCTTCGGAAGTACCTGTCTTTTTACAAAAAGCCAAACAAGCCGAACAGCAGATGAAAAGATACAATGAATTATCGGAAATGCTTACTCCACTATTTCCTGAAGAGCTGACAAAAGAGAAATTATCTGTAAGACTGCGCCAACTGAAAGAAAAGCAATCCCAACTCCAGCAAGAAGAAAAAGAAGCAAGTGAAAATCGGCAACGACTCCAACTTCAAGTAGAAGAGTTGCAAAGAGACGGCACATTGGACGAACTTTATCAACAAGCTAGCCGGCAAAAAGCAAAATTACAGGAATTACTGGAGGAATGGGGAGCACTTGAAATCGCCGGGACATTCTTAGGTGATCTTTCAACAGAGATGAGTGAAAGACAATTACCCCAGTTACTAAGAGCAGCAGGTGATTATTTAGGTATTTTAACAAAAGGAAATTATCAGAAGATATTACTGAAAAATGATACACTGACTTTAACAGACGGATATACAGAATTTCCCATCTATGAGTTATCTACAGGTACGAAAGATCAGCTGATTATGGCGATGAGATTTGCTTACCTCTCATTAGAAGCTAACCGTTCGATATGCCCGATCATCATAGATGATGGCTGGCTTCATTATGATCATCAGCGAAAGTATCAATTAGCTGAACTTTTAGCTAAATTTGGAGAAAAGTATCAAATAATTTGTTTTTCTTCTGATAAAGAAATGGTAAGCTATTACCATGAAATGAACCAAATCGTAAAACAATTAGAAGGAGCAAATAATGAAAAAAATTCGTGATTTAGTAATCGATGAGCAGTTTGAACAATTTGTCCTGATCAAAAGTGCAGATGTAAGAATCGCTAAAAACGGAAAAAAATTTATTGCTTTTACTTTCCAAGATACTTCAGGTACTATCGATGGTAAATATTGGGATGCTTCGGAGGAGGAAATCAATAAATTTACAGCCGGCACAGTCGTTTTTCTAAACGGTAAAAGAGAGGTTTATCAAGGAAACCCTCAAGTAAAGATTCTTCATATGCGCTTAACAAGGGTAGATGAGCCAGGAGAGCCTAGTTTATACATGGAAAGAGCCCCTTTGAAGAAAGAAGAAATGGAAGAAGAAATCAATCAATTGTTGTTTGAGATCACCAATGCGCATTGGAATCGTATTGTTCGCTATCTACTTAATAAATATCAAAAACAATTTTTTGAGTTTCCGGCAGCAAAAAGAAACCATCATGCATTTGCCAGTGGATTAGCTTATCATACTTTGACAATGCTTCACTTAGGGAAATCAATCGCCGATGAATATCCTGAGCTGAATCGAGCATTGTTGTATGCTGGTATCATTTTGCATGATTTAGGAAAGGTGATTGAACTTTCCGGTCCTATGTCGACAGAATATACGCTTGCAGGAAATTTGATCGGTCATCTGGTATTGATTGACGAAGAAATAACTAAAGCCTGTCTTGCGTTGAAAATCAGCGAAGCTGACGAAGATGTTCTCGTATTACGTCATATGGTTTTAGCACACCATGGCTTATTAGAATATGGCTCACCTGTACGTCCAAGAATAATGGAAGCAGAAATATTACATCAAATCGACAATATCGATGCTTCGATGCAGATGATGTTGGCTTCGATTCGTCAAACAGAACCAGGAAAATACACCGATCGGATTTTCGGTATGGACAATCGAAGTTTCTATGTACCAAAAGATCTATAGCAAAAATTTATTTTTTTCATTCAAAACAAAAAAGCGAGACATAAGTCTTCGCTTTTTTTGTTTTCTTTTATTTTGATGAATCAGTTGTTTCTTCAGTTGAAGATTCTTTTGTTGAATCAGTTGATTTTGTGTCAGAGCTCTTTGTTGAAGATGAGGCTTCACTTGAGTCTTTCGTACTTGATGAAGTTGTAGTGAATGCACTCAACACATTTTCAAAGGCATCATCTTTGATTTTTACATTCGCATCTTTTAATTCTTCACCGATTACTTTAGTTCTGAATGCATTGTCACTTAATTTAGTTTCAGTAGCGATATCTTTTAGTTGATCTTTGTATTTATCCATGTCATTGCCTTTATTTTGGTTTTTCACCATTTTGACAACGTAGTATTCTGTCGCATAAGAAGTAGGATTTGTTGTAGTAATAACATCGGAGATCTCACCGTCTTTCAATTTGAAAGCTGCTTCTTTTACTTCTGCAGGAATAGTTGTTGTCGTTGAGTCGAATTTAACTTTACCGCCATCTTCTTTTGTCTCTGTATCAGTTGATTTGTCTTTGGCTAATTTAGAGAAATCATCTCCATCATCCGCTGATTTTTTCACATCTTTTGCTTCATCTTCACTTGATAATTTGATGATTTGTGCTTCTACTTCTGGATGGAAGGATTTCCAAGCAGTTTTCAAATCGTCATCTGTAATATCTACGTGAGCTTTCAAGCCAGCTTCAAGAGCTAAATTGTTATGAATATATTCTTTATAAGTATCTTTCGTATATCCAGCAGCTTCTAATTGTGATTCAAAAGTATCACCTAATGATTTCGCTTGTTTGTCGTATTCTGCATCTACTTGTTTATCGGTTACTTTATCGCCATATTTGTTATTGAATACTTTATAAATGATCATCCGTTGTACTAAGGATTGGTTCGGTGATTCAAGTTTTGCTTCATCATAGAAATCAGATACAGTGATCGTTCCGCCTTTCATCGTTGCGATATCTTTATTAGTATCGCCTGAACAAGCTGCTAGAGTTAAAACAGCCAACGCACTAGTAGCTGCCAAAATAATTGATTTTTTTTTCATTAAAATTTGCACTCCTGTAATTAGTTATTATTTTTATATATTAACTATACCATATCCCATTTCCTTTAAAAACGTTGTCGTGGTAGTTTCAAACAAAATTCAAAATTTCATCACATTCCTAGGAAGTACGCAAACTTTTCTCACTTATATAGTTAAATCTGTTGAGAAAATAATCATTATTATATTTGTTCAGGATACTCTGGCAGATCAGCTTTTAGTTTTTCTACTTGTTCATTGATTTGTGTGATACGTGGTTCGGCTTGGAATTTAAAATCTTCGATATCTTTTTTGATTGCTTCTTGGAAAGCAGGGATCACAGATTCAGCTGTTTCTTTTGTTTCGATCAATGCGCTTTTAAAATGATTCAAGCTGTTATTTAAATCATTTGTCAGAATTGTTGCTTCTTCCAATTCTTCGATCAGTTTCTTTCTTGTTTCATTCCCGCTCCTGGGCGCCAATAACAGACCTCCGACAGTGCCAGCAGCAGCTCCAAATAACAGTCCTTTGAAAAAATTTTTAATCATCATAGGACACCTGCTTTACGATTGTTTCTTGAATAGCGTTTAGTTCTTCCGATCCATAACTATCTTGATGATTGCCAAAGTGAATAGAAAAATCATCCTCTTTGCTGTAGCGAGGGATTAAATGGATATGTGAATGAAAAACAGATTGATAGGCTAGTTCACGGTTGTTATTCAAGATATTAAGACCTTTCATTTCTGGAAAAGCTTTTTCCAATGCTTGAGCAATCTTAGGCACACGTGAAAAAACCTCTCCTGCAAGTTCGGGATCATATTCAAAAATATCTGCTACATGACGTTTAGGCACGACTAATGTGTGTCCTTTCGTTGCTTGAGAGATGTCTAAAAAAGCATAGACCTTGTCGTCTTCATATATTTTATAGCTTGGGATTTCTTGATTGATGATTTTGCAAAAAATACAGTTTTCCATATAAAACATCCTTTCTATAAAGAATAAATACTTCAGCTTAACTTTACCATAAGTTAAAGCTATTGTAAGGAAAAAAACAAAATACCGTCATTTTCTTCGTGGTATAATAAATAAAAATAAATAGCGGAGGAAAAAGAATGAGTTTAATTATCGATCATGTCACAGGGGGGTACGGACATCTCCCTGTGTTAAAAGATATCAGTTTCGATGTACAGCCTGGAGAGATAGTAGGGTTGATTGGACTGAACGGAGCAGGGAAAAGTACGACCATCAAGCACATTATCGGTCTGCTGGAAGCTTCAAAAGGAACGATAGAAATCAATCATCTATCCTTAAAGAAAAATACGGAAGAATATCGCAAACAAATTGGGTATATTCCAGAGACTCCTTCTTTATATGAAGAATTGACATTGAGAGAACATATCGAAGTCACTGCGATGGCCTACGATATACCTATGGATACAGCAATGAAAAGAGCAGAAAAGTTGTTGGAGACTTTTCGGTTATCTAATCGTCTTGACTGGTTCCCAGCTAATTTTTCAAAGGGAATGAAACAGAAAGTGATGATCTTATGCGCCTTTTTGATCGAGCCTTCTTTATATATCATCGACGAACCATTTTTAGGCTTGGATCCACTAGCTATCAATGCATTGCTTGAATTGATGGTAGAAATGAAAAAAGAAGGAGCCGGTATTTTGATGTCTACGCATATTTTAGCTACTGCAGAAAAATATTGTGATCGTTTTGTGGTCTTACATAACGGAGAGATACGAGCAGACGGTTCTCTTGAGATGTTGAGAAAAGAATTTCAGCTGCCGGATTCTTCTTTAGACGAAATCTATATTGCTTTAACAAAGGAGCAGGTACATGAGTAGTTTTTTTCAAAAACGTTTAGCAAGACATCAAAAGAAAATGATGAAATATATGCGTTATGTATTGAACGATCATTTTGTTTTAGTTTGTCTTTTCTTGATTGGCGGTGTGGGATTATATTATTCTAATTGGTTGAAAACCCTGCAGCCACCGTTTGCAATTGGAGGGCTCATAATCTCTGTATTTTGGATGCTCTGTTTATTCGTGGGTAAGATGGCTACTTTTGCAGAGGCAGCAGATATTGTTTTTTTACTTCCTAAAGAAAAAGAAATGCAAACCTATTTGGAACGAGCTTTTCGCTATTCTTGCATTTTTCCGTTGATCTTTTTGATATTGGCATGCGGATTGGCCATGCCATTAGTGGTGGTTAGTACGGAGCAATCCTTTTCGATGTTTTTCGTCTATCTGATCATATTATGGAGTTTGAAATTCAGTCATCTGCAAATCAAGAGAGCAGAATTGTTTCGACTAGATCAACAAGTTATTCGTTATTGGAAATTAGGCTGGTTTTTTTCTTCTCTGATCTTTTTGTTTCTATCATTTTATTGGCTGATATGGGCAGGAATAGCAGGTGCATTAGTACAGGCAAGTCTATATTACTGGTTTTTGTGGAAGCAACAAGAAAAAGGATTGGATTGGGAGAAAATGGTGCATGTAGAAGAACATAGGTTGCATCAGATCTATCAATTTATCAATTTATTCACAGATGTTCCTGAAATTACGGCAAAAATCAAAAGAAGACGCTATTTGGATCCTGTATTGACTCATATTAAAAGAGAATCAAAAAACACTTATCTTTACTTGTTTGCAAGAAGATTGGCAAGAGGTTCTGATTTTAGTGGTCTTTATTTCCGATTAGTAATTATAGGTGGGTTATTGATTGCCGGAGTAGTCGACTTTTATTTTAGTCTGATTATCGGTTTCTTATTTTTATATTTGATCGGGTTCCAACTGTTACCTTTAGCGAACCAGTTCCGCTATATGGTTCTCGTCCAGCTTTATCCGATCCATAAGAATCAGAAGAAGCAGGCGATTCAGTATCTACTCACATGGGTATTAATTATCGCGTCGGTTATTTTTGGTTTGATTGCTGCAGTCGTATTAGATGGGCAGCAGCGATGGGTTCCGCTAGCGGCTTATTTGATTGTTACTATGCTCTTTGTTAAACTATATGTACCCACTCGTTTGAAGAAGATGTCAGACTGAAAACAGAGCTGTGTAGGGTAAAAATGAGAATGAAAAATAGAGCGTTGACAGTAAGAATGCTGTTCGTTCTATTTTTTTTGAGAAAAGCTGGTTTTTTGAATGGCAATTAAATGAAAAAGAACGTATATGTGCTTGACGTGTAGTGTTCAGGCGACTAGAATAATAAGTACTGCAAAACAAAGAGTAAGAGGACGGGAGAATGCATGATGGAGTTTCAGTTAGACCAAGAGTGGCGGTTACGTCCCATCAAAGGCGACACAGGAAAAACATACATAGGCATGCGTGATGAGGACAAAGTCTTTATTAAACGAAACACGACTCCGATGTTGGCTGCTCTTTCAAGGGAAGGAATTACACCAAAACTTGTTTGGACAAAACGAACGGGGAATGGCGATACTTTGACAGCACAAGAGTGGCTGGAAGGTCGCTTGCTGACTCCTAATGAGATTGGTCAAAGAAACGACGTGATTGATGTTTTGTACCATTTACATCATTCAAATTCTCTTAAAACCATGCTGACCCGTATCGGTGGTCGTGTCATGACGCCGGAGAAGATGCTGCAAAAATATGAAAAAGAATTACCGGAAGAACTCCAGAAAAATCAATTTCTGCAAATTGTCCATCGTTTTCTTCGTGAGCAGATCCCGTCAATAGATAAGGAAAACTTATCAGTAGTACACGGAGATGTAAACCATCGTAATTGGTTAGTATGTAAAAATTATTTATATCTAGTCGATTGGGATTCAATCATGTTTGCAGACCCTGCGGTGGATATTGCAACGATTTTAGGAAATTATGTGCCACTGTCTAGCTGGAATCAGTGGCTGATCAGTTATGGCATACGCCCGACTGACGAAATGCTTGAAAAATTTCATTGGTATGCGGCCATGAATTTGCTCCAAGAAATCACCAGATATTGCAAACGTGAAGATCATCGACGGATGAACGAAGAAATTTTACAATTAAAACGAATTTTCAGTGGCTGAGGTTTGGCCCAAACTCTGCGGAGATTTGGCCAGACCTTTTTAATTAGAGGAAAGGAATGGAGATAAATAATGCGTGTCCGAAATCGTCCGGGAGCAGCGGAAATGTTAGCGGCTCACCCGAATTTTGTAATTAGTGATCCAACATTGTGGAAGGGAAAATGGAATGAATTGTTTGAAAACGATCATCCAATCCACATTGAGATTGGTATGGGGAAAGGCCAGTTCATCACTGGAATGGCAAAAGCCCATCCTGAAATCAATTATATTGGAGTAGAAATGCAGGTCAGTGTTGTTTCGATTGCACTAGACAAGTTGATCGAACAACCGCTTCCTAACCTGAAACTTCTACATGTGGATGGATCAGCGTTGACAGAGTATTTCGCTGACAGCGAAGTAGATCAAATCTATCTGAATTTTTCCGATCCATGGCCAAAAAAACGTCATGAAAAACGGCGATTGACATATAAGACTTTTCTTGCTATAGATGAACAGATTCTTCGTCCAAATGGAGAAATCCATTTCAAAACAGATAATCAAGGATTGTTTGAGTATTCTCTGGCAAGTTTTTCTCAATATGGCATGATCCTCAAACAGGTATGGTTAGATTTACATCAAAGTCAATTTGAAGGCAATATTATGACGGAGTATGAAGAAAAATTTTCTTTAAAAGGTCAACGTATTTATCGAGTAGAAGCTCAATTTCAAGATAAGACCAAAAAGAAAAATCTGCGAAACTAACTTTCTGCTTTCATAAAAACATTAATATCCATAAATAAATCCCAGAAAATGAACATTACAGATGTAATGTATTTTCTGGGATTTATTTGATTTAAAATGTATTTATTTCATCGGTTTTTCCACAAGGTGGAATCAATTGGAAGCGAGAAAATGAAAATAATCCTTTGTCGGTGATCTTCAATTCGGGTATGACAGATAATGTTAAGAAAGAAAGTGTCAAAAAAGGATCAAAGGTTTTAGCTGCTCCTAGTTGATGTGCTTTAGTTATTAATTCATTCAACTGTTCATAGACGATCGAAAAAGGTTCCTGTGTCATGATTCCGCCTATAGGAAGAGAAACACAAGCTATTTCCTGCTGTTTGTTGACAACGGTCATCCCGCCACCTTTTTGAATCAAAAGATTAGCAGCATACAGCATATCCTCGTCGTTTGTCCCAACGACAACTAGATTATGCGAGTCATGGGCAATCGTTGTCGCTATCGCTCCTTGTTTCAGCTGAAATCCTTTCACTATGCCTAATCCAATGTTTCCCGTTTGATGGTGACGCTCGATCACCGCAATCTTTAATTGGTCTTTTTCGATTGAAGGAATGAATCGTTCGCCTTGTCGGTCCACTTTTTCTACCAAATCTTTAGTCACTAGACTATTCGGGATAATTTCGATCACATGGACTTGTGAAGAAGAAAGAAGCAGCTCTAACGAATGTGGATTTAATGGTTGAGCGTTTAGTTTTGGCAGACAACACGTATATGAATTTGAATGATCAGCAAATAAATGGTCTTGGAGTTGCCCAGATTGAACAACTAATGTTCCCTTATAGAAAACTTCATGAATTGGCAGCTTGGTAAGATCGTCTGTTAAGAAGAAATCAGCTTGATACCCAGGGGCAATCGCACCTAGTGTTTTCAAATCAAAACATTCTGCTGCATTCAATGTTGCCATCTGAATGGCTTGTAATGGATCGATTCCAAGTGCAATAGCTTGACGGACGATATGATCGATTGATCCTTCTTTTACTAAATCATTGATCAGTTTATCATCGGTGACAAAGAAGCATCTTCTTGAATTTTCAGGTGTGATCGCCGGTAGTAGCGATGCCAGATCTTTTGCAACGGTCCCTTCTCGAACCATTAAATACATACCAAGATCCAAACGTTCTTTAGCTTCTTTTGCAGTTGTAGCTTCATGATCCGTCCGAATACCTGCTGCAGGATAAACATTTAACTCTTCCATGCCGATACCAGCTGCATGCCCGTCAATTTTTTTCTTATGCTGGTGCATCAATTGGATCTTTTCTAGGATGTCTGTTTCATTATTTGCTACTGCTTGATAGTTCATGACTTCAGCTAAGCCTAAAACTTCGGGTTTTTGTAAAAAAGGGGCTAATTTTTTTGCATTTAAATTTGCACCATTGGTCTCGAAAGGGGTTACAGGTACACAAGAAGGTAGCATAAAAAAGATATTCATGAGTGTTTGTCTTGCATCTTCTATCATAAACTCAAGACCTGTACTCCCAGCAATGTTTCCTATTTCATGGGGATCTGTCACTACAGTAGTAACTCCATGAAGCAAGGATACTTTTGAAAATTCGCTTGGTGATAAAAGTGAGCTTTCGATATGCACATGGCCATCGATGAATCCTGGCACTAGATATTGCCCATTAGCATTATGTACGCTTTTTCCTTCGTATTCACCGATTCCTACGATCATTCCTTCGCAGATTGCTACATCTTTTTCCATGATTTCTTTCGTAAAGACGTTGACGATCTTAGCATGCTTAATCACTAGGTCAGCGGGCTTTTTTTTACTTGCTACTTCGATATATTTCCTTAATGTTGTTTCCAATGGAGTGCCTCCCAAGATAAATTTTTATAAGTATAACATAAATTCGGCTTTTGCCAATATTTTTTTGTAAATTCATTTTATTTGAAACAAAAAGATCAAAAAGACGTATGTTTTTTGTGGAGGGGAGAATAATGGAAATAAAACGATTATCGGATCAAATGATAAGTGAAAGTTTTGCCAAACATGCCCAAGACGTATATATATTGCCAGCTTCAGAAGTATTTTACATCTATTTTCGCTATGGAAAAAAACGAACATTCTGGAAGAAAGTCTCTTCGGCAGATGGACAGCAACTGATCTCAAGATTTAAGTATTTGGGACAGATGGATATCGGAGAAAAAAGAAAAGCTCAGTTAGGTGCATTTACTTATTCTTTAGAAAAACAGGAAGTTCGTCTGCGGTTGTCTTCTGTAGGAGATTACCTTCAACGAGAGAGTTTAGTGATTCGGCTATTATACGGTACTTTTGAAACACCCCATCGTTGCTTTAGTTCTCGAGATTTTGCAACTATTTTACAGAAAACCGTCAGACGTGGATTATACCTTTTCAGCGGACCAGTCGGATCAGGCAAGACTTCTCTAATGTATCGGTTGGCTTTGGAAGAAAAATTGCAAGTGATTACTATTGAAGATCCTGTAGAGATAGAAGAACCGTTTTTTCTGCAGCTACAGATCAATCCGAAAATAGCACAGACTTATGATACACTTTTGAAACTCGCATTACGGCATCGTCCAGACTTGCTGATCATTGGCGAGATAAGAGATGAATCAACTGCACATGCTGCGGTAAGAGCAGCACTAACAGGGCACCGGGTTTTTGCAACCGTACATGCACGCAATCTTGAAGGTACATTGGTCAGAATCCATGAACTGACAAAGAAAAAAGAAGAGCTATCTGAATGTTTAGCTGGTGTCATTTATCAAGAACTTTTGGAAGATGCCAATCACCATCCTTCTGTCTTATGGAGTTATCAATTTATGGAGGAAGAATCAGTAAAAAAATCATGGGAGGAAAGTTATGAAGAAGCTCAGGAAAACATTTGGCAGTCAGAACTATTCTAAAGGATTAACAAGAAGCCAGCAAAACCAGTTTGCACAAACCATGGGAGAACTGCTTTTATCTGGTTTTAGTCTGCAAGAATCCCTTTATTTATTACTCACGATCCGTTCGTTTCCACCTGTTATTTTGGCAAACATCCAACATCAGCTAAAGGAAGGGCAAGCGTTTAGTGAGGTACTTTCGCAAATAGGATATGGAGCAGAGCAACTGGTACAGATCGAGTTAGCTGAACGTCATGGGAATCTGCCGACAACTTTGTTGGAAATTGCCAAACAGTTTCGGCTTGTTGAAGGATTTCGCAATGATTTGAAAAAGCTGCTTGCATATCCGATGCTATTGCTCACCTTTTTGCTAGGTATCTTGTTTAGTATGCGATTGTTCGTTTTGCCTCAGCTTATTGGTTCAGGAATGGTCATGCAAGAGCATTGGGGGATTCAGCTGATACAAATCTTTCATTGGTATGTTCTACTATTCATCCTAGCGGTTACTCTATTGGCTTTACTAGTAAGGTATCGTCTGATGAAGTTGTCCCCTGTTGATCAGAGTGAATGGATAAGCAGACAATTATTGATTGGACCGATATATTCCTTGTATCAATCGGCTTATTTGTCACTAGAGATTGGAAAGCTTTTTCATGAAGGTTTCGAATTAAGGCAAATCATAGTCTGCTTAAAGGAAACGAAACAAGAAAGTCTGATTCAGCATCTTTCCTCTAAGTTGATTCAAGGATTGGAGGCAGGTATGTCATTGGCTGAGCAGTTCCAGAATTATCGTTTTCTATCAGAAGAATTCAGTAAAATTGTTTTACAGGGAGAGGCAAAGGGAAGTTTAGGTAAAGAACTGATTTTTTACAGCGAATGGACAAGAAAACAGCTTTTCAAACGTCTTCATCACTGGATGCATTTTATTCAGCCAATCATTTTTTTGGGCGTAGCGGCTTTGATTTTATTAGTTTATGCCGCTGTTTTATTACCTGTTTACGGAAGCATAGAGGAGGTTTTGCCATGAAAAAGAGAAAAATATCTTATTATAGCGGTTTTACATTGATCGAAATGCTAATCGTCTTACTGATCATCAGTGTATTAGTGTTGTTGTTCGTCCCTAATTTGTCGCGTTATAGGAATCATGTAGACCAAGAAAGTCGTGAAGCGATCATCCAGTTGGTAGACACACAAAAAGAGCTCTATGCGCTTCAAAATAATGGAAGAGTTCCTACTGTGGAGGAATTGTTGAATGAAGGCTATATCAAACGAGAACATGCAGAAATCTATCAGCGGCCTTGAAGGTAAGGTTTTAGCATCAGGATATACGTTGTTTGAATCACTCTTACTGATTTTATTACTTACAACGATCCTTTCTTTTCCAGTTCTCGCATTTTCTGCATGGAAGAATGAATTGGCAGTCTATCAATTTTTGAGCCAATTTGAAAAACGAATCTATTCTACGCAAAAAATCGCTATTGTGAATCAGATCCAAACAGGCTTTTATTGGAATAGTGAAGAGAATCAAATCATTTTTCATGTTCCGAATCCAGATAAAATAAATTGGGAAGTATTAGATATTCCTGATGAGATTACCTTGAAACGCCATGCTTCTATTACTTTTGCTGCTAGAACCGGAAATGAAAGTTCACTAAAAGCTTATCAATTTTATTGGGAAGAAAAAGAGCGGACGATTACGTATCAATTCCAGATAGGGAGTGGTCGCTATACAAAAAGAATTGAATAAAACAGGATTTGTTTTGTTGGAGTCCCTTACAGCGCTTATGATCGCTTCTGTCTGTGTCTACTTAGTGAGCTTTGGCCAGCTGTTTTTGCTTCAGGCAGAAAAGAAAAGTGGGGAGGAGCTGCTATTTATTCGAATGATTTATGAAGATATCAAGACGCAGCGGATGTATCACAAAAGACCAGAGCGAAGGGAAGAAATGTTCCCATACGATATCCAAATTGTCGATAATAATGGAGTAATCGAAAAAGTGTTTGTCAATATGGAGAAAGAAGCGATCAGTATTGAAAAAACAAGTAATTCCAGCATTTACGCTGATTGAATGTCTAATTGGACTGATGATATTGAGCAGTCTATTGCTCACATTCAATCTTTTGATTCAGCAAACCATCCAAGTAAGTGAATTTCTGCAGCGTAAAGATCAAAAAGAGTGGCTAATATTTTTAGCACAATTAGAAGAAGAACTCAAGAGCAGTCACAATGTCTCTGTGAAAAATCAGCAACTGCACTACACGATCGAGGATAAACAGTATATCATCGAAAGATATCAGGCAATGATACGTAAAAGAAGAACTTCCGGCGGACATCAACCTATGTTAACAAGTATCACTGAGCTTCAATTATTGGAAAAAGAACACACAATTTCTTTTTATGTACACTTTGAAAATGGAGAAGATGGATATGCCATATGGACAAAAAACGATCAGTAGAAAATGTTATAAGGGCTCTATTTTATTTTCTGTCTTGCTTTTATTTCTTTTATGTACGTTTTTATTGATGGCAGCATTAGAAAGCTACCGTTTGTCAATGGATCTTAATATACGAATCAAAAATTATTATATAGCAAAAATAATGAAGCAGATGGCTTTATCGGAACAGTCTACGCTTGCCGAAAGTTCGGAAGGAGTTTTTTACTACACAACTGGATCTGTAACATATCAGTGGGTACAACAGTCCCTATTCTTAGAGGTGGAAGTCTCACCGTTTATCTTTCGGTTCACAGAAGAAGTAAAAAATGATACAGATACTAGTACAGAATGATGGAATGTTCGTGAAAACGCCCTCTTTTCTGTTATAACACTGTTTTTAATAAAAAAATGTTTGCCGTTTCACAAATAAAAAACAGTGAAAACGATTGAAATTTTGTCAATTGTTCGATAGAATTAAACAGGTGAAAAAATTGTTATAATATATCTAGAAATGAGGTGCACCATGTTACCAGAAAAAATGGAACAAGGGTTTAATCAAAACCTGGAAGCTATTCAGCTTTTACAGAATGCATTGGGAACTTCCTTTTTAGAAGCCTATGTCGAAAATGCAGAAAATTTAATAGATGATTATCAAGTACGTGTGGTGGATGGAGTGCCGACAAAAGAGACAACGCAACGGATCACAGCTCTTTATGAAGAGTTGAAGAAACTTTCTTTCGAGCCAGAAGAATGGCGCAGACTGTCTCAATTACTTTTATTGAAGGGCAGCCAGACAGAACATTTGCAGGCGAACCATCAACTCACTCCTGATAGTATCGGTTTTTTATTTGTTTTTCTTATTGAACAACTATACACAAATAAAAAAGCACCGGTTAAGATTCTGGATATTGCGGCAGGAATGGGCAACTTGTTATTAACAGTTCTTTTAAACCTATCGAATGCGGGGTACCAAACAGAAGGAATTGGTGTGGATATTGATGATACATTGTTGGCTGTCGCAGCTTCTACAAGTGATTTGACACAAGCAAATGTTCAATACTTTCATCAAGACGGGTTGCAGGATTTATTAATAGATCCTGTCGATTTTGCAATCAGCGATTTGCCAATCGGTTATTATCCGAATGACGAAAAAGCAAAAGAGTTTTTAACAAGTACCGAAGAAGGCCATAGTTATGCACATCATTTATTGCTAGAGCAATCAATGAAATATGTGAAGCCGGATGGTTTTGGTTTGTTTTTGATGCCGAGTGGATTTTTAGAAACGGATCAAAGTGAAGAAATCAAAAAATGGTTTAAAGAAGAAGGTTATCTTCAAGGAATGATTCAATTGCCAGATGAATTGTTCCGTAATAAACAATCGCAAAAAAGTATTTTGATCTTACAGAAAAAAGGACCACAAGCACAACAAGTAAAAGAAGTCTTGCTTGTGAAACTTGCTTCATTAAAAGAACCAGAGAAGGTGACGGAATTTTTCAACGAGTTTAAAAACTGGAAATCATCTGCTCTGTAATCATTCAACGAGAAGGAGAGTCATATGTCTAAAACAATTGCAATCAATGCTGGGAGTTCAAGTTTGAAATGGCAATTATATCAAATGCCAGAAGAAACCGTAGTTGCGAAGGGGATCGTCGAACGTATCGGTTTACAAGATTCTATTTTTACCATCAAGTACGGCGATAATCAAAAATTCGAACAAATCATGGATATCGAAAACCACGAAGTAGCAGTAAAAATGCTGTTAGATCAGTTGATTGAACTGCAAATTTTAAGCTCTTATGATGAAATCACCGGAGTAGGGCACCGTGTTGTTCACGGAGGAGAAACTTATGGGGATTCAGTAGTGATCGATGAGAAAGTAATGGACCGCATTGCTGAATTAGCAGAATTTGCTCCTTTGCATAATCCTGCAAACTTAATGGGGATCAAAGCGTTTAAAAAGATTTTACCTGACATTTTGAGTGTGGCTGTATTCGATACATCTTTCCACTCAACAATGCCAAAGCAAAATTATTTATATAGCTTACCGGTGTCTTATTATGAAGATTTCAAAGTAAGAAAATATGGCTTCCATGGCACAAGTCATCGTTATGTGTCGGAACGTGCGGCAAAATTATTGAACAAACCGATCGAAGAACTAAAAATCATCACTTGCCACTTAGGAAATGGTGTATCGATCACAGCAGTCGATGGAGGTAAATCCATGGATACTTCTATGGGATTCACACCATTAGCTGGGGTGACAATGGGTACACGTTCAGGTGATATCGATCCAGCTGTTCTCCCATATTTAATGGAAAAATTAGAGATTGATATTGATGAAATGATCAATGTTTTGAACAAGAAATCTGGTCTGCTAGGCCTAACAGGATTGTCTAGTGATATGCGTGATCTTGAAAAGAACTATGAAAAAGAACATATTCGTTTAGCTTATGATATTTTCGTGGACCGCATCCGAAAATACATCGGCGGTTATGTGACAACGATGAATGGTGTTGATGCAATTGTCTTTACTGCTGGTATCGGCGAGAATGACGGACATGTACGTAGTGAAATCATCAAAGGTATGTCTTGGTTTGGTTGTGAAATCGATCCAGCGTTGAATGAATTGCGTGGTGAAGAAGTAGATATCTCTACAAAAGAATCAAAAGTAAGAGTATTAGTGATCCCAACAGATGAGGAACTAATGATTGCCCGTGACGTGGAGCGTCTGCGCGGCTAAGCCAAAGCATTCGTTAGGATAAAAGATGAAACGCATGCAAGAGGGAATTCTTGCATGTGTTTTTTTGCGGAGAAGACCGCAAAATGGTAATTTAACTTCAATTTCCCTTCTTTTTTACAGGATCTTCTTAGGGAATTTTGCTTGGAAAAGTGGTCAAAAGGGAAAAGACTGGCATTTTATTTATTGATTTTCAGGAAAATCCCAATATTTTATTTTCATTCATCTTTATAAGGGACATTACATATGTAAAAAGAAAAAACATTTTTAGATCAGCCTCGTGGGCTGTCGACTTTATTCTTTGCTTTATGTTTAGCTAGAAAATCGATCCGAAACATTTATTGATCGAATAATAAAAACTTGATTTTTCACCTGTGCTTTGACTGAATCGTGAAAGCACAGGTATGAAAATCAAGTTTTTTGTTGCGAAAAAGCGTCCTAGTCAATTAGTTGGCCGAGCGGCTGGCGGCTGATCTGCTCCTGATCAATAACGAGTGCTTCTTGGAAGTGTTGCTGCAAAAAGTAGCGGTCATGGCTGACTGCTAGGAGCGTTCCTTGATAGTCTTGCAGCATTTCTTCAATTTCTTCTCGAGCATAGCTGTCGAGGTGATTGGTTGGTTCATCCAAAATCAGGACGTTGATTTTTTCTAAAAAGAGTTTCAGCAACGCCAAACGGATTTTTTCACCACCGGATAAATCTTTGATCCGTTTACCCACATCGCTTTGATAAAAGCCACTTTTGGCTAATTGCCGTCGAGCGACTTCTTCGTTTCCAGTCAATGTGATGGCGTAAGCCAGCAAACGGCTATCGGGATCGGCAAACTGCAGCTGCTGCGGCAAATAACCGATTTGCAAGCTACTACCTAATTTGATGGTGCCACCGTAAGGCTTTTCCTCACCGAGTAATAATTTGAGTAAGGTTGATTTTCCTGCACCATTGTCGCCGATGATGGCTAAATGATCTCCACGATAGACTGCAAAACTGCTGTCTTTGAATAGTACTTGATCAGCGTACTGCTGGTGCAAGTTTTGAATGATGAAAACTTCTTTGCCAGATTTTCCACCATTAGACAAGCTTTGCAGCCGATTTTTCGGGGGAGCTGGCGGTTTGACGAGTGTCAGTTTCGCCAGGCGGCGTTCCAGTTCTTTGGCTTTTTTGAAGAAGGACTCATTGTCTCCTTCATGTGCCCACTGACGAAAACGACGAATCATGACTTTCAACCGCTGGACTTCTTTTTGCTGCAGTTCGTAATTTTTTGTCAGCTCAGCCAAGCGAGCTTCTTTCAAGACTCGAAAACGGCTGTAGTTTCCGGGATACTCAATCAATGCACCTTCTTCCAGTTCCCATGTTTTTGTGGTGACTTGATCGAGAAATTGCCGATCATGAGAAACGACCAGAACCGATTTTTTTGTATTCTGTAAATAGTTTTCCAACCAGCGAATACTGTTAAGATCTAAATGATTGGTCGGTTCATCGAGTAAAAGTAAATCGGCATCGGCTGCTAAAATTTTGGCTAAAGCGACTTTAACTCGTTCGCCTCCGCTAAGTTCTGTTAACCGTGCTTCCTGACGGTGTGGAATCCCTAAGCCTTGCAAGATCGCTGCAATCCGGTCTTCTAATACGTAACCGCCTAGTTCTTCAAAGCGATGCTGCAGCTCACCGTAACGGGTCAGACACTTCTCTAAGTTTGTATCTGGTTCTGTCATCAATGCTTCGTAGCGACTCATTTGCTGTTTGAGGTCCTGTATCTCAGCGGCAGAATGGAGCAAGTAGTGGTTGACGGTTGCTTCGGAAACTGTAAGTTCTTGTTCGACCGTCCCGATCTTTAAGCCTTTTTTGCGACTGATAACACCGCTGTCGACACCTTCTCTGCCGGTCAAGATTTGTAAAAAGGTTGATTTGCCAGTTCCGTTGATACCGACTAAGGCAATTTTTTCACCAGCTTCAATTTGACAGGATAAATCCTCAAATAATGGATTCCCGCCGATTGTTTTTTTAATAGAAATTGCTTGTATGATCATGATCTCTCTCCTTGAGACCACTCAAAAAGGCCATGGTTATCCATGGCCTGTGTTATTTAAACTCAGATTATCATGAGAAAAATACCTTGAGATGGCCATTGATTTTACGTGAATTCAACTGTTTTGGACAAACTTGTCCCGTCAACAGCAACTGTAAAACCAATTGCATGGCTAAATGCGATATGGTATCGTTGGTAATTTTCATTACTTGTTATTTTAGTCATGCGCATCATAGTATTTTCCCTCCTTCGTGTAGTTGTCTTTTTCAGTGTACCTGAAAGTGTCAGAAAGTTCAACTAGCGCTGACATTTACTTAATATTTATCGATGTGTAATTCTGTCAGAGAGCTTTTTTTATCTGACTGAGGGTAATGTCTCGTGGACCACATCATTGTATTCTGAGCTAAACCAGCGTTCAGGCGAAATCATATGGTGTTTGATAAAAAACTTTGTCTACATGACTTCCTTTTGCCATTTGCTTAATACCGTTGCATTAAACAGCTCTTCTCTTTGGAAATCACCAACATCACGTTCAGGAGTATCGTTGTGGTTATAATGGCAAGCGGTAGCCTTTCATCAATTCTTGAATGATTTACCGAATGTAGCACTTGCCTTCTCGCGGTACCCGAACCCGAAATAAAATTTTAGTTTGGCGATAAAATCGGTATCCGCCATCGATACTTCATATTTTTTCGTATCAGATTCATCGGAAACTTCCACATTGACGAACCAATAAGCTTTGGCATGCTTAGGTCGTTTTAAACCACACCAGGGCGACTAATCGCCCTGGTGTTCACTTTTTTTATTTTACTTGAACTCATTGACTGTTTTCCCTTTATTTTAAACATTATAAAGACCGATGAGTGCTTGCCGCGTCTTTTGTTTTTATCACGGTTTTTTGTGCAAAAAAACCTGCCGATAGTTGGCAGGTCGTCTACGTGTTAAGCTTTGGTGTGGTCTTTAGCTGGCAATTGGTTTTCTAAATCAGTTCGGACAACAAGCACATCGCAAGCTGCGTTTCTAATAACATATTCAGAAACAGAACCAATAAATAAACGTTCTACAGCATTCAATCCTGTGGCTCCTAACATAATCAAATCTACTTGATTATCTTCTGGGATTTCTCTGGCAATAATTTGTTTTGGTGAGCCATATTCTACGACAGAGGCTACATTATTCAAGCCAGCTTTCTTCGCATTGCTTTCATAATCTGCCAATGTTTGCTTTGCCATTTCAGTAGCTTGTTCTGCAAGCATTCCATCAAAGGATGAAACGGTTTGGAAAGAACGTGTGTCAATGACATGTGCTAATAGAAGTTCTCCGTTATTTCGGATAGCTACATTGACCGCCTTTTTAAAAGCTAATTCAGCTTCATCAGAACCATCTACGGCAACCATGATTTTTTTGTATTGTTGTAACATAAGCATTCACTCCTCAAGTCAATCGTATTGTACTCTTTTATTGTAGAACACTTTAGGGAAAAAGAGAATTATTTACTGCTTTGGTTCAGCAATTTTTTTTGCAAATCGGATACTGAAGGTGGCAGAAACAATAATTACGATCAGTAAAAAGACCAAGGCAATAAAGCGTTGATTGAAAAAGGCTGTTAAAATACCCATTATGCCTAAAACAGCATATGCAGCTCCGTAAAATTGTAGGAATCCTTGATTTTTATCATTTTTGTTGATCAATACAAAAAAGATATCCTGTTTATTAAATAAATAATAGCTAACGAATAATAATACTAAAGTGGCGATAATCATTAAAATCCTAATCATGAACAAATCCTCCAAAATAAGCAACAAATAGAAAAAGCAATTTGCCAAGAGCAAATTGCTTTATTCTTTAAAAGATGGTAATCTCCGTTAATGCCGTTGTTTGTCCTGTAGTATTGATCCCGCGAATTCAAGCAGGTGGGTCCCATGGTCGTAGCTTCGAACTACCAAATGATAAGGCATGTTACCAGCAGTGACACAAGACGGGTCCCAAGATATCAATAAAAATGTTCGGTCAACACACAAAGAGGACAATTCGAACATCACAGATTTCCCACCTCTATAGTAGCATATGAATTTAAAAAGAGCAATGAGAGAGCTCGCAGAAACAGAACCGTTTTCTTGTCTAGTTTTTTGGAGGATGCTTTTTCCACTCTTTTATACGGTAATACTGTTGACCCAGAGCCTGTTCATATTTTCCTGTATCTTTTGGCTGATAATACTGAGCATTCTTCAGTTTATCTGGTAAATATTGCTGATTGACCCAAGCCTGATCAAAATGATGAGGATACTGATAACCCACGCCACGGTTGAGTGATTTCGCACCTTTGTAATGGCTATCTCTCAAATGATCAGGAACATCTCCGGCTTTGCCATCTCGAATATCAGCAAGCGCTGCATCCAATGCCATATAGGCAGAATTAGATTTTGGCGACAAGCAAAGATCGACGACGACGTCTGCTAGTGGGATACGTGCCTCAGGCAATCCCAATTTTTCAGCAGCTAATACAGCGTTCACTGTACGAGCCGCAGCAGCAGGATTACCTAAACCTATATCTTCATAACCGATAACCATCAGACGCCGGCAAATACTTGCCAGATCACCTGCCTCAACTAAACGGGCGAGATAATGAAGTGCAGCATCCACATCACTTCCACGAATCGATTTTTGAAAAGCCGAAATAACGTCATAATGAGCATCTCCATTTTTGTCATGGGTAAGAGCTTTTCTTTGGACACATTCTTCAATGATCGACAGTGTAAGATGAATCCTTCCTTCTTTATCTGAAGGAGTCGATAGTGTAGCCAGTTCCAGCCCATTCAATGCACTCCGCAAATCGCCGTTCGTTGCACGCGAAAGGTGAAGAAGAGCATCTTCGTCTAACTGGATTGCTTGTTGTCCAAGGCCGCGTTCTTTATCCCTTAAAGCATGTTCGACTGCCAACTGGATGTCTTGTTCTGTTAATGGTTTGACTTCAAAGATCTGTGTACGGCTGCGGATCGCTGGATTGATGGTAATATAAGGATTCTCAGTAGTCGCTCCGATCAAGATGATTCGGCCACTTTCTAAATGAGGAAGCAGAAAATCCTGTTTTGTTTTATCTAATCGGTGTACTTCATCCAATAAGAGGATCACTGTACCACTCATTTTTGCTTCTTCCGCTACAACTTGTAGATCCTTTTTTGAATCTGTAGCGGCGTTTAGCATGCGAAATGCATAGTTAGTAGAGCCGGCGATCGCACTTGCGATACTCGTTTTTCCAGTACCAGGAGGTCCATATAGAATCATGGAAGAGAGCATGCGAGCATCGACCATGCGGCGTATGATTTTTCCTTCCCCGACTAGATGCTGCTGACCAACGACTTCATCGATCGTTCGAGGTCTCATGCGATAAGCCAATGGCTGTTGCATAGGATTTTCCTCCTTCTTGTTTTTACGTCCCTTAATTATATCATATTTAGCAAGATGCCTAGAAAGAACAGCCTTCTGTTGTTTTGTTTTCATAGCTTATCCAACTAATATTGTGTATGATAAAGTAGGTGAGAAAAATGACGGATAAACAAAAGATAGATGAATTTTTTTGGAATAAAACGACGCCAGAAGTGGCACGGGATTTATTGGGGATGTATTTGGAGCATGACACACCAGAAGGAAGATTAGCTGGATATATTGTAGACGCGGAAGCATACCTAGGTCCAGAAGACGAGGCCGCCCATAGCTATGGTTTAAGAAGAACACCGCGTGTGCGGGCAATGTATGAAAAACCAGGTACGATCTACCTTTACACGATGCATACTCATCGGATTTTGAACATCATTACTCAGCCAGAAGGGATTCCTCAAGGAGTAATGATACGTGCAATCGAACCCGCCGCAATGATTGATCAAATGAGTAAAAATCGTGGCGGAAAAACTGGTCCAGATATCAGCAACGGTCCGGGAAAATTAGTGGAAGCATTAGCAATTCCTCAAGAACTTTACGGTCAGTCTATAGCAGATAGTTCGTTACGCTTAGTTTTTGAGAAAAAAAAGACACCAAAAAAGATCAATGCTTTGCCTAGAATCGGTATCCCAAACAAAGGTGTATGGACAGAAAAGCCGTTGCGTTTTGTTGTGTCGGGAAATCCTTATATCTCTTTACAAAGAAAAAACCAAATCGAGAAAGATTGGGGTTGGAGGAAAGAAAATGAAAAAGAAGGATCTATTAACATACTTAGATGAAATAATTGAAAAACAAGTGACAGACTATGATGTAGCTTTAGATTGGGATACAAAAAATCATACGATCGAGATCGTTGTTCGCTTGTTTGCAGAAAATAAAGCACAATTTGAGATTGATGATGCAGAAGGGATCGTTTCGCAAGAACCAATTATCGAATTTGAAGACGGCGTACTTCTTTTTAATCCTCAGAAATCTGTTTTTGATGAACGCAATTATTTAGCAGTAATCCCTTATGAAGGAAAAAAAGGGTTGGCAAAATCAGTAGCTGATTCTTTAGTGGAATATCTAAATGAAGTATTAGCTCAAGGGCAAAGCGATTTGCTTGATTTTTTGGATGAAGACGATGACGAAGCTGTATTCGAGCTTCACTGGGATAATCAGCAACTAGCAGAATTAGTAGAAGTAAAACAGCAAAATGAAGCAGATACTTATTTACCGTACCCAAGTTATTAAGGAGTGACAGATATGAAATGGAATGAAGTAAAAGTAGAAACTGAAAGTGAAGCAGTCGAAGCAGTTGCTAATATTTTGATGGAGGCAGGGGCGAGTGGTGTCGCGATTGAAGATTCTTTAGATGTTGAACATTTTCAGTCGGATCAATATGGTGAGATTTTAGATAAAAATGATTTTACATCGCTGAAAGAAGGCGCACTAGTCATGGCTTATTTTCCGGAAACGACTTTCTTACCGGAAATCTTGCCTTTTATCAAAGATCGTATCACACAATTACCTGAGTTTGGTCTAGCTATTGGAAAAAATAAAGTAACAGTTAGTGAAGTAGAGGAAAGCAACTGGGCAACAGCCTGGAAGAAATACTATCATCCGGTGCGTATTACGCGAATGCTGACGGTTGCGCCAAGCTGGGAAAACTACCAGACAGAAGATCCTCTAGAAAAAATTATCACACTAGATCCTGGTATGGCATTTGGCACAGGCACTCATCCCACGACTTCCTTGACATTGACAGCACTAGAAACAGTCTTGCGTGGTGGTGAAACATTGCTAGATGTGGGAACTGGGTCGGGCGTGCTAAGTATTGCAGCAAAATATCTTGGTGCAAAAGATGTCTATGCCTTTGATTTAGACGAAGTAGCCGTTCGTTCGGCGAAAGAAAATATGGATATGAATGAAATAGCCAAAGATGTCCATGTATCAGCTAACGATCTTTTGACAGGAATCGAGATTGAAAGTGATGTAATCGTTGCGAACATTTTAGCAGATATCATCTTATTGATGATCCCAGATGCTTGGCGTTTACTGAAGCAAACAGGCACGTTGATCGTTTCAGGAATCATTGAAGAGAAGAAGCAAATAGTTCTGGATGCCATGTTAGAACAAGGGTTTATCGTGGATCAAATTTTCCAGCAAAAAGACTGGTATGCAATTATTTTGAAAAAACCAGAGGTGGAATAGATGCAGCGGTATTTTTTAAAAGAATCATATGAATCAAAAGACTATTTTGTTTTAGAAGGGGAAAACTATCACCACATTGTACGGGTTATGAGGATGGAACCCGAGGATGAAGTTTTTTTGGCATTCAATGATCAAATAGCCATTGTTGCAGAAATCACGGAGATTACTGAAGAGGCTGTTTATCTGAAAGAAATTAAAAAAGAAGAAAATCAAAAGGAACTGCCAAGTTCGATTACCATAGCGAGTGGCTATCCTAAAGGGGAAAAGCTGGATTGGATCGTTCAGAAATCCACTGAATTAGGAGCACAAGCTTTTCTTGGTTTCCCGGCATCAGCCTCTGTCGTTAAATGGGATGCAAAAAAACGTATGAAACGACAACAACGGCTTGAAAAGATTGCTCAAGAGGCAGCGGAACAATCCCATCGGCAGATCGTGCCATCAGTAGAGTTATTGGAAACGAAACAAGATTTATTTGAGCGGCTAGATGATTATGACGTGGTCTTGGTTGCTTATGAGGAATCAGCAAAGCAAGGCGAAAAATCAAATGCAGCCAAAATTCTTAGTGAAACAAAACCAGATAGTCGAATCTTAGCTGTCTTTGGACCAGAAGGTGGATTATCCCGCGATGAAGTCGATTATTTTGTAGAACACAAAGGGATACTTTGTGGATTAGGACCAAGAATCCTTCGTACAGAAACAGCACCTCTTTATTTATTAAGTGCTGCTAGCTATCAATGGGAATTAATGAATCCTTCTTTCAGCTAACGTTCTTCATTAATAAAAGAGTATCGACGGAAAGAATTGAAAAAATAGTCAACAATTTGTATAATAGAAACAATTATTTATACAATGGATACGAAAAATCGTTTGAAAAAGCTTTTAAAAAGCGAACATTTCCGTAAAAAAAACGTATAACTGCACGGATTTTGGGACAATTATCAAACAGATATTTGTCCCGATTCCCGTTTTACCGAAAAAAGAAAGGGGGATCGATTCCTGTGACAAAAGAAGAAATTTTAACGGGACCCGGTGTCATAAAGCTCGTTAGTCAATACATGGGTCCCGAACATGTAGCATTTGTTGAGAAAGCATGCGAATACGCGACTGCTGCACATGACGGACAGTTTAGAAAATCAGGCGAACCCTACATTATTCATCCTATCCAAGTCGCAGGTATATTAGCAGATTTAAAAATGGATCCCCATACAGTGGCTACAGGCTTCTTACATGATGTTGTTGAAGATACAGAAATCACTTTAGAAGATCTGAGAGAAGAATTTGGCGATGACGTTGCTATGTTAGTGGACGGCGTAACCAAATTAGGGAAAATAAAATATAAATCCCACGAAGAGCAGTTAGCAGAAAACCACCGAAAGATGCTGCTAGCAATGGCTCAAGATTTACGAGTTATCATGGTCAAATTAGCTGATAGACTACATAACATGCGTACGTTGAAGCACCTGCGAGAAGATAAGCAAAGAAGGATCGCTCAGGAAACTTTAGAAATCTATGCGCCTCTTGCACATCGTCTAGGGATCAGCCGGATCAAATGGGAATTAGAAGATACAGCACTTCGTTATCTAAATCCAAAACAGTATTACCGTATCGTCCACTTGATGCAGACGAAGAGAGAAGAACGTGAAAAATACGTAAGTGGTACTGTTGAAGATATTCGAATAGCAACAGAAGAGCTGGGGATTTTTGCAGAAATCTATGGACGGCCAAAACACATTTATTCAATCTATCGTAAAATGAAAGATCAGAAAAAGCAGTTCAACGAAATTTATGACTTGCTAGCTATTCGAGTGATCGTAGATTCAATCAAGGATTGTTATGCTGTATTAGGAGCAATCCACACAAAATGGAAACCAATGCCCGGCAGATTTAAGGATTATATTGCCATGCCAAAAGCTAATATGTACCAATCTTTGCATACTACCGTGATCGGTCCGGCAGGAAATCCGGTAGAAATTCAAATCCGAACACAGGAAATGCATGAAATCGCTGAATTCGGGGTTGCTGCACACTGGGCCTATAAAGAAGGAAAAAATGAAAAAGTAGAACCAGATGGTATGACGAAACAATTAAGCTGGTTCCATGAGATACTCGAACTTCAAGACGAAAGCTATGATGCTTCTGAATTTATGGAAGGCGTAAAAGGAGATATCTTTAGTGATAAAGTCTACGTCTTCACACCAAAAGGAGACGTTACTGAGTTACCAAAAGGATCAGGACCATTGGACTTTGCATACAGTATCCATACAGATATCGGTAACAAAACCACTGGTGCAAAAGTAAATGGCAAAATGGTGCAGCTTGATTACAAATTGAAAAACGGCGATATCATTGAGATTATGACTTCTCCAAATTCATTTGGCCCAAGTCGCGACTGGTTGAAATTGGTTGCTACTAGCAAAGCAAGAAATAAGATCAAACGTTTCTTCAAAGCCCAAGATCGAGAAGAAAATGTGATCAAAGGCCACGAATCCGTGGTCAAATGTATTACAGATCTAGGATTTACGCCTAAAGATATTTTGACGAAGAACAAACTGCAAGAAGCACTTGATCGTTTTAATTATCAAACAGAAGATGATCTCTATGCAGCTGTAGGGTATGGAGAAGTTAGCCCCTTGACGATGGCCAATCGTCTGACTGAAAAAGAACGTAAAGAACAAAAAATCGAGCAGCAAAAGCAAGAAGCAGAAGAAATCATGAATCAGCCGAAAAAAGAACCTGACAAAATGAAAGTACGTCATGAAGGTGGCGTTGTCATTCAAGGGGTAGAAAACTTACTAATTCGTATCAGTCGCTGCTGTAATCCGATTCCTGGTGATGATATCGTTGGTTATATCACTAAAGGCAGAGGGATATCCATTCATCGTCGAGATTGTCCGAATGTTCAGCCTGACAAACCAAATGTAGCAGAACGTTTGATTGAAGTCGAATGGGAAGATACATCGAATACACGAAAAGAGTATGATGCAGATTTGGAAATTTACGGCTATAATCGTTCAGGCTTATTGAATGATGTACTTCAAACAGTCAATGCGCTAACGAAAAATCTCAACAGCGTTGAAGCACGGACGAATAAAGATAAAATGGCGACGATCCATTTGACGGTTGGTATCCAGAATTTATCCCACCTAAAGAGTATCGTGGATAAAATAAAAGCAGTACCTGATGTCTACAGTGTACGCCGGACGAATGGATAGGAGGACAGATATGAGAGCAGTTGTTCAACGGGTAAGTAAAGCTGCTGTGTCAGTCGATCAGCAAGAAATTGGAAAAATTGGCTACGGCCTACTTGTTTTATTAGGCATTCATGAAACCGATACGCAAAAAGATGTGGACTATCTGGTAAAAAAAATTGCACAAATGCGTATTTTTGAAGATGAACAAGGAAAAATGAATATTAGTGTAGAAGATGTGGGAGGACAAATTTTAAGTATCTCTCAATTCACACTGTTTGCGGATACGAAAAAAGGAAATCGACCAAGCTTTGTGGAAGCCGCACGACCAGAAACAGCTATTCCTTTATACGAATCATTCAATAAAGGAATCAGAAGTCGCGACATCACAGTCGCTACCGGACAATTCGGAGCAGATATGTCGGTTTCTCTCGTCAATGATGGACCTGTAACGATCATTATTGATTCTAAAAACAAATAAAGTAATCTAGTTTTCACTAGTAAAAACTATGAAACACGTCGCTTAAGTTAGACTGATAAACTCTAACTTAAGTGGCTTTTTTGTCTGCAAAAAGCGCTTCTTTTGTCAGCAGTCGGAAAAAAAGTTAAGCTTAAATTATACAAGTTATTTTTATAGGAGGTTGCTGAAGATGAAAGAAGTACCAGTAGTAGATATCAAAATCACAGACTTAAAAAAATTGTATCAAAAAGGATACAACATGTTGGAGGAGTTACGCCATGAAGCGGACGCTCCCGTCGTCAAAGCAAAGATTTTCAATAAAGAAGCTATCACGATCTACGGATCATCAGCAGCAAAAGTATTTTATGATCCAAGGAATTTCAAACGAAAAGGTGCTATGCCGAAATTAGTATTGAAGACACTTTTTGGTCAAGGTGGAGTACAGACTTTGGATGGAGCTGCTCATCACCATCGGAAAAATATTTTTATGGATCTAATGACACCGGAAAGAATGGAAGATTATCATCGTATCTTAGATAAGAATCTGACACAAGCACTTGAAGCACAGCATGGTCAATTTGAACTATTTGATTTAAGTAAGATGGTTTTCTTTACATCTATTTGCGAGTGGGCAGGTATCAATTTATCAGCAATTTCTAAAGATGAGGTCGAAAAATTAGCAGAATATCAAATCTCTATGATCAGCGGAACGTTTACTTCTCCGATTGATCACATAAAAGGTGTCGAAAATCGCAAAAAATCAGAAAAATGGGCACAAAGCTTGATTGAAGAAGCTCGACAAAATCCTGTGGCTGGAAAAGAAAATGTGGCATTATATGCTTTTGCCAATGCCACAGATTTAGATGGTCAGCTTTTACCTTTGGAAGTGGCAGCTGTTGAATTATTGAACATCATCCGTCCAACGGTTGCTCTAACTGTGTGGGCGGCATTGATGGGACATGCACTTTTCAGTAGACCAGATTTGTATCAGCAATTAAAAAATGACTTTTCGACGTTGCAAGATCCGTTTATTCAAGAAATGAGACGCTATTATCCTTTCTTCCCAATGCTACCTGCGATTTCGCTGAAAGAAGTAGAAGTAGATGGTTATCGTATACCAGAAGGCAGTTGGGTTATTTTAGATTTATATGGAACAGACCATGATGAACGAACAGTTGAAGCGCCAGATTCCTTTATGATCAAACGGTATGTAGGGAAAGCAAAAGATATTTCCTATAAAGAAGAATATGAGATGATTGCACAAGGCGGGGGAGATTTTCGACAAATGCATCGCTGTGCAGGAGAATGGATCACTCTTCATAGTCTACGTGTGTTTTCCGATCAGCTAGTAAATAAGTTTGAGTTCTCTGTACCTGAACAAGATTGGACGATTCCATTCAATCAGTTTCCGACTTATCCGAATAGCCGAGCGCTACTTTACAAGAATTAGATTAGCATAAACTTATCGAAAAAAAGGAAGATCAAACAGTGCTGATCTTCCTTTTTTTCATATTACTATAAATTGATAAGGTCAATTGATCAAAATCCACGAAATGCTTCATCAATGGTTTGATAATCTTCATTGGATAAATGCAAATCTAAAGCTTGGACATTGTCAGATACTTGCTCTGGACGCTTAGCTCCAGGTATAACTACAGACACTCGTGGATTCTTCATGTACCAAGCTAAAACAAGTTGCGCAGGAGTGGCTTGGTATCTTTTAGCAATGGGGCGAAGTACATCGACAGCGGTTAAAATTTCTTTGAAACGTTCTCCTTGGAAATCTGGATTTCTTTTTCGAGGATCTCCTTCACCAAAGTGTTTTTCCTCACCAAGTTCATATTTTCCTGTCAGCAAACCGGAAGCAAGAGGAAAATAGGGAACAAAACTGATTTTGTTTTTTTCAAGATAAGGGAATAATTCTTTTTCAGCCTGCCGATGGATCAAACTGTATTTATCTTCTACTACATCGACATATCCATCTGCATTCGCTTCTTTCAATTGTTCTAACGTGAAGTTTGACACACCGACTGCTCGGATTTTTCCTGCTTCTTTTAATTCATGCAATGTAGCAACTGATTCATTTTTTGGTGTGCTTTCATCCGGAAAGTGGATATAAAAAATGTCGATGTAATCAGTTTGCAGACGTTTTAGTGCATCTTCCACCGATTGTTTGAGAAACTCAGGAGAATTATCAAATATTCGCCCTTTATTTGGTACATGAGCAGCTTTTGTAGCGATGACGACACGTGAGCGATCATATTCTTTTTCCTTCAGTACCTCGCCAATCAGTTCTTCGGAACGGCCGTTTCCGTAAGCATAAGCGGTATCGATCAAATTGATCCCGCTATTCAAAGCTGTACGAACTACTTGTTTTCCTGTCTCATCTTCCAAACCGTCAAAAAGATTATGTCCTCCAACGGCATTTGCTCCTAATCCAAGCTGTTCTGCGTAGACTTGTGAATGTCCGATTCTTATTTCTGCCATAGCTGATTCCTCCTTTTTGTCTAGTCTAAAACAAAATACCAAAAAGCTGAACTAAAACGTTTTTGTGAGGGGAAATAGTCAGATATCTCTTGACTTTGAGACTGGTTTTTAGTAGGTTATAAGTAATATCGAATGTCAATGAAAGAGCGAGTAAGTTTTTGAAACTTTACAAGAGAGGATCATCGAGGCTGAAAATGATCTAAAGTTTCATTAGCCTAAAGACACTCTGGAGATGGACGAGTGAAAAGCCGTCCCGCGTACGAGCGTTATTCGTAAGAGGAAAGAGAAATCTTTCAAAATTAGGTGGTACCGTGTATGAATTTCATTCACCCTTGTTCATGATGAACAAGGGTGATTTTTTTATTTACATAGCTAAGAAAGGGAGAGAAAACTATGAGTTTCCAAAGACCAAAAGGAACAAATGATATTTTGCCAGGCGAATCAGAAAAATGGCAGTTTGTCGAAGAAACAGCACGTTTATTATTCAGAGATTATCAGTATAATGAAATGCGTACACCGATTTTTGAACACTATGAAGTGATATCCCGAAGTGTAGGGGATACAACGGATATCGTTTCAAAAGAGATGTATGATTTTTATGACAAAGGGGAACGCCATGTGACGCTTCGACCAGAAGGTACAGCACCAATCGTTCGTTCTTTTGTTGAGCATAAATTGTTCGGCCCAGAGTATGCGAAACCGTTCAAAACTTTTTATATGGGACCAATGTTTCGCTACGAACGCCCTCAAAAAGGACGGTTACGTCAATTCCATCAAATCGGAGTAGAAGCATTTGGATCAGAAAACCCTGCAACTGATGTGGAGAGCATGGTGATGGCACTTGATTTCTTCAAACAGTTGGGGATCACGCAAATCCGGCTAGTCATCAATTCATTAGGTGATAAAGAAACGCGTCAAGCCTATCGTCAAGCGTTGATCGACTATCTTTTACCTTTTGAATCAGAGCTGAGTGAAGACTCTAAACGCCGCCTTCACGAAAATCCATTACGCGTATTGGACAGTAAAGACAAACGAGATCAAAAATTTGTGGCAGAAGCTCCATCTATCTTAGATTATCTAAGCGAGCCTGCTCAAAAACATTTTGATACCGTTGTTTCCATGCTGGATGCATTGGCTGTTCCTTATGAAATCGACAGTAATATGGTTCGCGGACTAGATTATTACACACATACGATTTTTGAAATCATGAGTGACGCACCAAAAATGGGGGCACAAGCAACGATTTGCGCAGGCGGACGTTATGACAATCTAGTGGAAGAACTAGGTGGTCCTTCAACACCTGGCTTCGGATTTGCAATGGGTATCGAGCGATTACTCTTGACTATGGAGGCAGAGGAAGTAGTTATCCCTGCATTTAATGAGTTGGATGCTTACGTGGTCGCACTCGGAGATGAAACAAATATCGAAGCATTGAAAGTGGTCCAAGCGATTCGAAACTTTGGTTTTTCAGCTGACCGCGATTTCATGAACCGTAAAGCAAAAGCGCAATTTAAGACAGCAGATAAAGCGAATGCCAAATTAGTATTGGTGATCGGTGAAGATGAGCTTGCTAGTCAAACGATTAATGTCAAAGCAATGGCAAGCCGAAAAGAAAAAAGTTTTCCATTAGAAGAGATATATGAACATTTTGATGAAGTCTATGATGAAATGACTTTATTCGAGTAGGAGGAAAAAAATAAATGGCACAAAGAACGATCTATTGCGGATTAGTTTCCGAACAACAATTAGAACAAACAGTTACATTAAAAGGATGGGTACAAAAAAGACGAGACCTTGGGGGAGTAATCTTTATCGACCTACGTGATCGTGAAGGAATCGTTCAAATCGTCTTTAATCCTGAAATCAACAAAGAAGCATGGGAAATCGCGGATAAATGTCGCAGTGAATACGTGATCGAAGTGACTGGGGAAGTTAGAAGACGCGGAGAAAATGCAGTAAATCCTAAAATGGCCACTGGTGAATTCGAAGTGATTGCAAGTGAAATCGTGATTTTGAATCAAGCAAAAACCCCGCCATTTCAAATTGAAGATGATCAAGCAATCAGTGACGAAATACGTTTGAAATATCGTTATTTGGATCTGCGTCGTCCAAAAATGACTAAAAACATCAAATTAAGAAATGCGACAACAAAAGCGATTCGTCATTATTTAGACGATAATGACTTTCTCGATATCGAAACACCTTACCTAGGGAAATCTACACCAGAAGGCGCAAGAGACTACCTAGTTCCTTCACGTGTCCATGCTGGACATTTCTATGCGTTGCCGCAATCTCCTCAATTGTTTAAACAATTGCTGATGAATGCTGGATTCGACCGTTATTATCAAATCGTTCGTTGTTTCCGCGATGAAGATTTACGTGGAGACCGTCAGCCTGAATTTACGCAAGTAGATATTGAAACAACGTTCTTAACAGCAGAAGAAATCCAAACTTACACAGAGGAATTGATTGCGAAGGTAATGAAAGAAGTTCGCGGTATCGAAGTAACATTGCCATTTCCTCGTATGACCTATGATGAAGCAATGGCTCGCTACGGCAGCGACAAACCGGATACACGTTTTGACATGGAATTGATCGATCTAAGCGATACAGTCAAAGAAGTAGAATTCAAAGTCTTCCAAATGGCTCTTGAAAACGGCGGTGTCGTGAAAGCATTGAATGCTAAAGGCGCTGCAGATCGCTACTCACGAAAAGACATGGATCAGTTAGGTCAATATGTAGGACAATTCGGAGCTAAGGGACTTGCATGGCTGAAAGTAGAAGAAGACGGATTGAAAGGTCCAATTGCTAAATTCATGGGAGAAGCAACAGAAGCAATCATTAAAGCAACAGATGCAAAACCAGGTGACTTGCTGATGTTTGGCGCAGATAAAAGTGAAATCGTCGCTGCTGCATTAGGTGCTATCCGGACACGTTTAGGAAAAGAATTAGGACTAATTGATGAATCGAAATTCAATTTCTTATGGGTAACTGATTGGCCACAATTTGAATTTTCAGAAGAAGAAGGTCGATATGTCTCTGCTCACCATCCATTCACGATGCCAAAAGAAGAAGATATCCCGTTATTGGCTGAAGACCCTGCAAAAGTCTATGCAGAAGCTTATGATATCGTCTTGAACGGTTATGAACTAGGCGGAGGTTCTATCCGTATTCATACTCGTGAGCTTCAAGAAAAAGTACTAGAAACTCTAGGCTTTACAAAAGAACAAATGGAAGAACAATTTGGTTTCTTGTTAACAGCTTTAGATTACGGATTCCCTCCACATGGCGGTATTGCATTAGGATTGGACCGTTTTGCAATGTTATTAGCCGGAGAAGATAATATTCGTGAAGTCATTGCCTTTCCTAAAAACGGAAAAGCAGCCGATGTGATGAGTGATGCACCAAGTATGGTTTCGCCTTTACAATTGTTCGAATTGAATATTGATGTAACGAATATAGAAGAATAGCCGATAAAAAGGCAAAAAGGATTTGTCGAATACGCTTCTTTTGACAACCTTGATTTAATTGAAAAACACTTTATAATGAAGCCATAACATATAAAGCGGGGCTTTTCCATGAAAAAAACATTCGAAAATTGGGCTTATCATGATTACACGACCAAGCTTTCGGTATCTATCGTTTATGCGTTGATCGCATCAGTTGCATTGAATTTCTTTTATCAGCCAGGACATATTTATTCAAGTGGTATTACTGGTCTAGCTCAGATTTTGACGACTTTGTCAAAATCACTGATAGGATTCGAAGTACCGGTATCAACAACTTTGTATTTACTGAATATACCTTTGTTTGTATTGGCGTGGTTAAAAATCGGGAAGAAGTTTACAATTTTCACTTTTATCACAGTCACTTTGACCTCCCTTTGTATCCATATTTTACCGGAAACAGTCCTATCTACCGATCCAATCATCTGTGCGTTGTTTGGGGGGGCTGTGATGGGACTAGGTATTGGGCTAGCGTTGAGAAACGGCCTATCATCGGGCGGTCTAGATATCGTGAGTATCACGATTCGTAAAAAAACAGGAAAGTCGATTGGTTCTATTTCGATCTACTTCAATGCATTGATCGTTTTTGTTGCCGGAATTCTATTTGGCTGGCAATATATGTTTTACAGTACGTTGTCTATTTTCGTCAGTGGAAAAGTAACTGATGTCGTTTATACTAAACAAAAGAAGATGCAGGTAATGATCGTAACGAAACATCCAGAAAAAGTAGTAAATGAAATCCAAAACTGTATGCGTAGAGGGATCACGATCATCAATGAAGCAGAAGGTGCTTATAAGCATGATAAGCAGACAGTATTGATGACGATCGTTACACGATACGAACTGCCTCTACTTAGAGAAGCAATGAAAGCTTCTGATCCACAAGCTTTTGTAAGTATTGCAGAAAACGTCCAGATACTTGGTCGTTTCTATGAGGATGGCATTTAGATCGAGTTTGACAAAAATTCATGAAATACTGCTGTAGACAGACGTTTGTTTGTCTGCAGTTTTTTTCTACCATAGTAGAATCAGCAAAGAAAAACTGCTTTTTTATTTGAAATTTTCTTAAAGTTGAAAAAAAGCATGTTTATTTTTTTAAATTTATGGGATGATAGAAAAAAATAGTAGAGAAAGGACACGATTCTACTTGCTATTTTCACTTAATACCCGTATATTACGAATGAAAAAAGTTTATGAAAAGTTGGAATATTGAATGGAAAAACAAAAAAGGTTAAAAAACAGCCGCTACATCACTGGGTTTGATGGGCTCCGTTCATTAGCTGTGGTGGGTGTTATCTTCTATCACCTTCTGCCAACTAGTATGAAAGGCGGCTATTTGGGCGTTCCGATTTTTTTCGTCGTATCTGGTTATTTGATCACGGATCTGCTGCGGCAGGAATGGGAACAAAATGGAAAAATCAATATTTGGCAATTTTATGTCAGAAGAATGAAGAGACTCTATCCGGCACTTGTTTTTATGCTTGTGACAGCTTCGGCTTATATCACTTTGTTTCAGCGAGGGCTGTTAAACAATCTTCGAGGAGTTGTGGTCAGCAGCTTACTGTATGTCAACAACTGGTGGCAAATCAATAACGGTTTATCTTATTTCGATCGATTTGCTAATGAGTCACCGTTTACGCATATCTGGTCTTTAGCAGTAGAAGGTCAAAACTATTTGGTTTGGCCGATCTTATTTGTATTGTTGATGGTATTTGTTCGTAAAAGAAAATGGATCTTTTATACTGTGTTAGGTACATCCTTCCTCTCCGCCATCTTGATGATGATCTTGTATACACCAGGAGGCGATCCAACCCGTGTTTATTACGGTACCGACACTCGTCTGTTTTCTATATGGTTGGGAAGTGCGCTTGCGTTTGTTTGGCCAAGTACGCGTTTAAAGAAAAACATCCCGAAACAAGCGAAAAATATTCTGAATATCGCTGGAGGAATCTCGCTTTTGGCACTGATTCTTTGCTTCTTCTTTTTAGATGATCATTACAATTTCATCTATTACGGAGGAATGCTCCTAGTGAGTCTGTTATGCGTAGTGCTAGTTGCAGTGACAGCACACCCTGGAGCAAGTTTGAATCGATGGCTGACCAATCCAGTATTTACTTGGATTGGTAAACGAAGCTATGGCATTTATCTGTATCAGTTTCCAGTTATGATTTTTTATGAAGCAAAGGTGACTGATATTGCCGATCATGTTTTGTTGCATACTTTAGTGGAAATCACATTGATTCTAATCATCAGTGAACTTTCTTATCGATATGTGGAGCGTCCGCTAGCACGTTTTGATTATGGTCGTACATTCCAAGTGATGAAAGGATGGTTCAGCAAACCGATCATCAGTAAGAGCAAACCATGGGTTGTTCCAGGCACATTACTTGTAGCAATTGCACTCGTTGGTTTCGTTACGGCACCGAAAAACGCTGTAACAGCCGATCAAAAACAACTGCAGGCAAAAATCGCTGAAAGTAAAAAATTAGCAGAAGAAACCAGAAACAATTCAGAAAACACCACTAGTTCGGTTGACCAAGCGATCCTTGATAAGTACGAGTTGTCCAAGGCACAAGGGAATAAGGCACAAAAATTAGAACTAACGGCATTTGGTGATTCAGTTATGTTGGATGCTGCAACGGATCTACAAGAACTTTATCCAAAAGTAGTGGTAGATGGAGATGTCGGACGACAATTATATGCCAGTGTACCGTACATTGAAAAATTAAAGGAACAAGATTTGTTGAAAGACACTGTTCTGATTGGACTAGGAACGAATGGCTCATTCTCGGAAGCTCAGTTTGATAGTGTGATGGATGCAATCGGTGATCGAAAAGTATACTGGGTCAATGTCCGAGTACCGACGAAGCGCTGGCAAAATGACGTGAATGCGATGCTTGAACAGATGACGAAAAAATACGACAATATGACGCTGATTGATTGGTACAGCTACAGTAATGACCATAGTGACTGGTTTTATGATGATCAAGTCCATCCAAATCCTGAAGGGATGACACATTACATTCACTTAGTCAGCGAAGCCTTGCTAGGAGGAAGTTCAAGTACGAACAGCAGTGAGACAAACGTGACAGAATGATAGCTACAAAAAACTTTAGGCAAAAACATTTGTTTTTGCCTGAAGTTTTTTTATATTTATCGTGTTTTTAACATTCATATAGATTCAGGAAGCAAAACGGTTGAGTGTGTCTGTAAATAACGTTCTTTTTGTTTTCGGGTGAGTTTTTTGAATGCAGCTTCTGCTTTTGTTGCTTCGCTTCTTGAAGAAAATACTTCTGCATGGATCATCTTAACAGGTCTTCTTTTTTGAAGACGAGTATATTTAGCACCAGTACCATTGTTATGTTCCTCTAATCGTCTAGAAAGATCGGTTGTATATCCACCATAAAATGTCTGATCTTTACAGAATAACACGTAAAAATAATGTTCATTTGCCATAGAGCATCTCACGAATCTCTACAGTGTATTCTCCATCCATATTGTAAGTGATCAATGGTGGAGCGACTTTGAATCCGTCTAATTTGCCTTCTTTGATTCCTTCAACTAACAAAATATTTGCCTCTTTTCCAGGTTTTGGGTAAACAAATTGGATCCTTTTAGGTGCAATTCGATAGTCTTGCATGACCTGAATGATTTCTAAAAACCGATCAGGACGATGGACCATAGTAAAGCGTCCATTTGTTTTTAGTAGCTTACTTGAAATATCGATCACTTCTTCTAACGTCGTATGGATCTCATGACGGGCGATTGCCAGGTGTTTATTAGGGTTCGTTTTATTTGTTGGCAGCCCTTTGAAATAAGGTGGATTACAGACGACTAAGTCACAAGAATTATGCCGAACGACAGATAAGCTGTCTTTCAGATCGATGGTGTGGACAGTCATTTGTTCATTTAAATGGTTAAGCGCGATACTACGTCTTGCCATGTCTGCTAGACGAGGTTGAAGTTCGATAGCGTCGATAGCCGCCTGGGTTCGTTTACTTAAAAAAAGTCCAACTGCGCCATTTCCTGCACAAAGGTCAACAATCTTCCCTTTTTTAGGTACACGGGAAAAGTGAGCAAGCAGCACAGCATCTAAAGAAAAAGAAAACACTTTGGAACTTTGGATAATCTTGATATCTTCTGCGTATAATTGGTCGATTCGTTCGTCTTCGTGAAGCATGGATTCCCTCCAAAATGAAAAAAATAGTCGTCTGTATTATACTATTTTTATTAAAAAGAACCAAGGTGGCTTGTCAAACCTCTATTTTTTATGCATACTATGACCATAAGAAGGGAAAGGAAGAGACTATGTTTTATCGATTTATGCGCGGGGTAGTTCGAGTACTATTAGCCTTAGTTAATGGAAATGCCCGCTATGAGAATAAAGAAGTTTTACCGCAAGATGAGAATTACATACTAGTTGCTCCCCATCGTACTTGGTGGGACCCATTATATCTGGCGGTAGCTGCAGCACCCAAGGAATTCAGCTTTATGGCAAAAGAAGAACTGTTCAAAAATCCAGTTCTGCGATTTATATTAACTCGATCCAATGCTTTTCCAGTTAAAAGAGAAAATCCAGGACCAAGCGTCATTAAAACACCTGTAAAGATTTTGAAATCGACAAATTTGAGTTTGATCATGTTTCCCAGTGGGACAAGACATGCTACAGAACTTAAAGGCGGAATGGCATTGATTTCCAGAATGTCTAAAGCGAAAATCGTGCCAGCTGTATATCAAGGTCCGTTGACACTTGGGGATCTGTTCAAGCGTCAGAGAGTGACAGTGCGTTTCGGCGAACCAATCGACTTATCAGATATCAAGAAAACGGATAAAGAAGGTATGGCGGAGATCGAACGACGAACACAAGCAGCTTTTGACAAATTGGACAAAGAAGTGAACCCTGATTTCAAATATGAAGTCAAAAAAAAATAAAATGATAAGTTTATGCGTGGGCGGTCTTTTGAATCTACTGTCCTGTTCAGTTCAGACTTTTTCAATGAAAACGAGGGAGAGACGTCAAGTCTGCCCTCTTTTTGCGTTCCAATATGTAAAATAGAAGACAGGTGTCATGTAATGGATCAAAGTGTTATAATAATTAGAAGGACATTTTTTGAGGTGATTGAATGCGTTTTTTACATACAGCCGATTGGCATATCGGAAAAAAACTACAAGGTTATGACTTGATTGAAGACCAGCGTCATGTACTATCTTCTATACTAGATATCGCGAAAGAAGAAAAAGTAGAGGCAATCGTGATTTCCGGAGACTTATATGATAGGAGTGTCCCAGCTGTTGATGCCGTAGAATTATACAATGAATTGATGGTCGATTGGAATTTAAAGGAAAAGATCCCGATTTTTGCTATATCAGGAAATCACGATAGCAGTACGAGACTTTCAGTGGGTACGCCATGGTTCAGTTATTCGAACTATTTTTTGCGAACACAGCTAGCAGAAGCATTTGAACCAGTCGAGTTTAAAAACGTACAATTTTTCTTTCTTCCTTACTTTGAACCAATTGCAGCGAGATTATATTTTGAAGATGACAATATCCGAACGATCAAGCAAGCGGTAGCCAAGGTGATAGATAAAATGCAGGAGCTATTTGATTCAGAAAAAAAACAAGTATTGATTAGCCATTTTTTTGTAATGGGAAGTGTAAAATCTGATTCGGAAACGAAAATCGAAGTAGGCGGGTTGGATTCGATCCCTGGTGAACTACTTACACCGTTTGATTATGTAGCACTAGGACATTTGCATAATCAAGCTGCTTTGAGACAGGATAATGCTCGCTATAGCGGTTCCCCATTGAAATTCTCTTTATCTGAGATCAACCAAAAAAAAGGCGTATGGATCGTTGACCTGACAACAGGCCTGGAGTTGAATTTTAGGGAGATCGAACCCCTGCATGATATTGAAGAAATAACAGCGAGTTTCAAAGAATTGCTGGATCCTGCCTTTTATCAGTCCGTCAATCGGGAGAATTACATCTATATCTATCTCACTGATAGAACGATCATCCCGAATATGATGAACCAGCTTCGGCAAATATATCCTCGTATTTTGGGGATTGAACGGGCAAACGGTCGAGCAGAACAAACAAAGCGCAAACGAAAAGTACTAGAAATGAAAGATCCTCAAAAATTAGCAGAAGCATTTTTTAGTGAAATGACGGAAGAGCAGCTAACTGCAAACCAAGAAAAATGGCTCGGAGAAACGTTGCAAGAAATCATGGAAATGGAATGATCAAGAATGAAACCGAAAAAATTACAACTTAAAAATTTTGGTCCTTTTATCAATGAGACCGTAGATTTTTCACGTTTGACAGAAGCACCGCTTTTTTTGATCAGCGGGAAGACAGGAGCTGGCAAAACGACGATTTTTGATGGGATCACCTTCGCACTTTTTGGTGAAACTTCCGGAAGACTTCGCTCTGGAAAAGAGATGCGTTCTTTGTTTGCTACACCAGACGAAGAAACAAGCGTGACTTTTTCTTTTGAACATCAGCAGATGAGCTATGAAATCGAACGAAAACCAGAACAAGTTTTAGCAAAACGAAAAGGAAACGGAACAAAAAAACAGGCAGCCAAAGTAACGTTGACCATTTTTGATGGGAAAGGAAAAGAAATCAAACAAATCACAAAACGTACAGAAGCAGATCAGTTGATCAGAGAACTGATGAATCTCGATGCGAAACAGTTTTCTCAAATCGTTTTACTACCCCAAGGAGAATTCCGTAATTTTTTGGTTTCATCAAGCAGTGATAAAGAGACTGTTTTACGTCATTTATTCGGTACTCAATTTTTCCAACAGTTCAATGAGCGATTAAAAGAAAAAGCAAAACAACAGCAACAAAAATTGGATCATTTAGAGCAAGAGCTGCATCTTCTGCAAAAAAGGTTTGTTTTAGTCAAAGAAGAGGAACCAGCAGCAGGGTTTGAAGCCGTTTTAGCCCAATGGACAAACCATCAGGCAATACTCGAAAAACAAATCACGGAAGAAAAAGAAGCTCTAACGGAACTTCAGGAAAAACAAAAGCAACTAGAAAATTCCTACTATCGTTTTGAAAGCTTGAAAAAAAGTTATGAAGAAAAAACGATATTAATAAACAAGCAAAAGGAATTAGCTGCTCAAAAAGACGAAATAGAGGAAAAGAAACGATGGATTGGGTATTATGAATTTACGCAACGATTAGTCGAACCAATCCAGCGCCTACAAGAAATAAAAGCTGAAAAAATAGAACTGTCACAAAAAAGTAGTGAGCAAACAAAGAAACTAGCGATGACTACGCAGAATTATGAAGAGTGGCAAAAAAATGAAGCAAACCGCGTACGCCGACAAACAAAAATCAAAGAAGCTGCTCAAAAACTGCAAAACAAACAGATGATGGTGCCAATTGTCGAATCCTTACGTAGTAAAAAACAAGACGCAGAACAATTAACAATTTCATTGGATAAAGAAGAATTGAATGCCGAGAAGCTGTATCAAAATCTCGCTATCTATCAGGAAAGAACTCGAATTCTTCAAGAAAATTTACTGGATCAGGAAAAACTGCAAGAAGATCGTCTTGCTTTTGGACAGTTAAAATATCTAGATGAAAAGCAGCAAGAAATAGAAAAACAAAAAGCAAAAGACACTGGGTCGCTCGCACAGATAAGAGAAGAACTCAAAAAAGCAACTGAAGAAATAACAAAAAATAGTCAGCTATTGAAAGAACAGACAGAACAAGCAGAACAGCTGAAAAGCCAATGGGCAAAGCAGCAAATTGCTCGTCTTCAGCTTTTTTTGCGTCCAGGGGAGCCATGTCTTGTTTGTGGATCAACAAAACACCCCATACAACAATCAAAACACGAACAGCCAAATAAGGAAGATATCTTAAAAGTAGAACAACAACTGGCAGAAGCTGAGTCTGCTGTAGAAAGAACTCAGCAAATCATTGCCAAAAGTGAAGCACATGAAAATAATCTTCAACAACAATTATCAGATTTAGAACAAAAAATCATGGCAACGAATATACAATTGGCTGAACAAGAAGAACACTTGCAACAGGCTTTGAAAAAGGCATTTCCTGAGATAACAGAACAAAAAACAAAAACAGCTCTTGTAGTAATCGAACAATCTTTAGATAGACGAAAAAGCAAGATGGCCAATACAAGAATAGAGCTGGAAGAAATAAGACAACAAGCAGAAAAGCTCGAACAACAATTAGCTGTCTACAAACAGCAGCAGACAGAAAAAAATAATCAGCTCCAGCAACTGCAAGGAGAAATCAAAAGTTTAGAACAACAATTGCAAGATACGGATAGTAACTGTTTAGAAGAGGAGATACGACGACTTGAAAAACAGTTAGAAAAAGACTCGAATCAACTAGCTGTTGAGCAGAAAGCAGGAGTGCAATTGTTGCAAGATCTTCATACGCTTCGGACACAGCTTGATCTTCAACATGAACAAATAGAAAAAATAGATGAAAAAATAGAAAAGGAACAAGAAAGAATAGCTAAAAAGTTAGAAAGCCAGTCGTATTTTTCAACAATTGAAGAAATCTGTGCATTTGCACAACAGCAAGCACAATATAAAGAAAACCAACGTACAGTTACTTCTTATCATGAAGCACAATTAGTGACAGCTGACCGGCTGCGTCAATTAGAAAATATCCAGCTAACTGAGACATTCCCAGATACAGAAGAGATCAGCCAACAGTTAGAAGAGATAAGACGTATGATCGAAATAAAGCAAGAAAAGATATACGGTTTACAAGAACAAAAAATTAGTAATCAGAAAATCTACGATGAATGTCTTTCGATTTATCACACAAGCCAGACGAAATTAGATGAGCTTACGCAATTACAGCAGCTTTCGCAAACATTCAACGGAGAAAATCCTAAGAAGACTAGTTTGGAACGGTATGTGCTTCAGGTTTATCTTCAAGAAGTGTTACAAGTAGCAAATGATCATCTCCAACGTTTAACGAAAAATCGTTATCAATTTGAGCTAGCGGATACCATTGGCAGTTATCGGGGGAAAACCGGATTAGAAATCAATATCTATGATGATCAGGCAGGTATGTCTCGAAGTGCGCATACCCTGTCTGGCGGTGAGAGTTTTATTGCAGCACTTTCTTTAGCGTTAGCTCTTGCCGATGTGATCCAGACACAAGCTGGTGGTGTAGCAATCGATGCATTGTTTATTGATGAAGGATTTGGGTCATTAGATGAAGAAGCTTTGGAAATGGCAATGGAAGCTTTAGAAACGATCGAAAGTGAAGGAAGAATGATTGGCATCATTAGTCATGTAAGAGAATTGAAAGAACGAGTATTACAACAAATAAGAATTGATACAGAAGGTAGCGGACAAAGCAAAATACGCTATCAACTTGGATAAAAAGGGAGATTGGTAACTATGAAATGGAGTATTCCAGAAAAAGTCATTGCACGTGGACGTCAATACTTGCAAGAAGGCCGAGTGTTATCGGTTGTCCCTGACCAAGAAGAAAACGTGTGGCATGCAGAAGTCTTGGGCAGTGAATTGTATATGGTTGATTTGGATGGTACAGCAAAAGAGATAGATTACTGCCAATGTCCCTATTGGGAGGAACATAAATATTGTAAGCATACAGTTGCTGTGGAACTTTATTTACGGTCGAAAAATCTATCTCGTATCATGAAAAAAGACCAGCCAATGCTAGAACCGGTAAAAGCAACAAGTGAGGGAGAAATCATTGCAAAAGGTTTTTCTCGTCTAAAAACACAAAACAATCCTCAAGCGGTGCAACCTTTGATTATTGAATACCAAGTAGAAACGATTGAGACTAATCAGTATCACCCAGAGCTTTCTATTTTGGCACTTTACTTGCGTATCGGTTCATTGGCATCACCGAAAAAAACATATATCGTAAAAAACATCTATGATTTTTTACAAGCTTACGCAGAAAAAGAAACTTACACTGTTAATAAACAGTACCAGTTTCGTCTAGATAAACGGGCGTTTCAAAAAGAAGATCAAAAAATACTCACGCATCTTGCAGGAAGTGCTCAGACGCATCAATTATTAGGTACGAACGGCTTACAAGTCAAAGGAAAACTAGATAAAAGATATCTGCTTCTCCCAGTAGAACAAGCCCGCTTCCTGTTAGAGCAGATGAATCAGACTACACGTTTGCATCTGCAGATAAATGAACAAAACGATCAAGGAATACAATTTTCCGATCAAAACAAACCTTTATCATTCAAAGTGGAAAAATTTGGAGAAGATTATTTGCTGCAAGCATTGAATGATTTTGATTTTTTCTTTATGCATTATCAGTGGGGAGTTATCCAAGGGACATTTTATTCTCTGACGAAATATCAACAAACGGTTTATCAAACTTGGAAACAATTGATTCGCCGATTGGAGAAACCAGAAGTAGTGTTCAAGAAAAAAGAATTACCGTCTTTGTTTAAAGAGATTATCCCTCTGCTTTCAGAGATCGGCGACGTAGCTATTGCCCCTGCAGTAGAAGAGGAAGTAGCAGATATCCCCGTCGAATTTATTTTCTTTTTCCGAAAAGCAAAAGGAAAAATCCAAGCTCGAGTCGATTTCGTCTATGGCGAAGTCATCTATTCGACTGACCCGAAGCATGAGGCCTCGACAGATCAGACTTTTCAGGTGTTACGTGACACAGTAGAAGAGAAACGAGTACTTGATCTATTCAGAATGTATCGCTACCAGAAAAATGAAACTGGTTATGAACGTCCATTGCCAAGCGGGGAAGAACTATATGCATTTTTCCGCACAGAACTATCTGTCTTCCGTCAGTTTGGTGAAGTCAGACTTGGAAGAAAATTGCGAGAGTTGTATTTAGATGCGCATAAACATCAACCGAAAATCGAAGTAACCGAGACCGGTTCATGGCTCGATATTCGATTCGATGTGACAGGGATAGAGGAGCAAGAAATCGATCATGTCCTGCAAAGCTTGCTGAGAAATGATGCTTTTTATACATTAGAAAATGGTCAGGTTCTTTCTTTTGATTCAGAAGAATTTCAACAAACAAGCCAAGTGTTGCAACAATTACGGGAATCGATACGTACAGAAGAAGGAACGATCCATGTACCTAAAAATCAAGGATTGATCATTCAAAATCAATTGGAAAAAAGCAATGCTACTTTTAGTGAATCGTTCCAAACGATGGTACAAGATCTCATTCATCCAGAAAGATACCAGGCACAGCTTCCCAAAGGATTGAATGCAACGATGAGAGATTATCAAAAGCAAGGTTTTCGATGGTTGAAGATGTTAGGTCATTATCAGTTTGGCGGTATTTTAGCCGATGAAATGGGACTTGGGAAAACACTACAGACAATTGCCTTTTTACTTTCGGAAAAAGAAGAACGGAAAAGCTTCTCTGCTTTGATCGTAGCGCCAGCGAGCTTAATTTACAACTGGCAGGCAGAGGTGAGAAAATTCGCCCCTTCTTTGAGTATCCAAGTAATCAATGGGAATAAAAAAGAACGTGAAGAATTACTGGCTAAAGACACAGATATCCGAGTGACTTCTTATGCCAGCTTAAGACAAGATCTAGCTAATTATCAGTCGCAAAAAATTGATTATTTGATTCTTGATGAGGCACAAATGGTCAAAAATAGCAGTACGAAAACTGCACAAGCATTGAGGGAATTAGCTGTACCTCAGCGGTTTGCACTGAGTGGGACACCAATCGAGAATAATTTAGAAGAATTGTGGTCATTGTTTGCAACGATTATGCCAGGATTTTTCCCGACTAAAACAAAATTCAGGGAACTTGCCGCAGAAGAAATTGCGCAAATGATTCGACCGTTTATTTTACGGCGAGATAAACAAACTGTGTTGAAAGACTTGCCGGAAAAAACAGAGATGAATCTATATTCTGCACTTACAGAAGAACAAAAAACTGTTTATTTAGCTTACTTGCGTCAAATGCGTGAAGAAATCACATCAATGGATTCTGAAGCATTCAAGAAAAATCGGATCGGGATACTTGCTGGTCTGACAAGACTGCGACAAATTTGCTGCGATCCTCGTCTGTTTATTGAAGATTACCAAGGCGGTTCCGGCAAGCTCGATCAAGTAAAAGATCTACTGGTAGCTGCCAAAGAGAACAAACGAAGAGTTTTGCTGTTTTCTCAATTTACAGGGATGCTGACTATCTTGCAAGAAGAGTTAGCCGAGCTAGGGATCTCGACATTTTATTTAAGAGGCAGTACGAAACCACAAGATCGGTTAAGTATGGTAGACGCATTTAATGCTGGCGAAAAAGATGTTTTTCTGATTTCCTTAAAGGCTGGGGGAACTGGATTGAATCTCACGGGAGCAGATACGGTCATCTTGTATGACCTTTGGTGGAATCCTGCCATTGAAGAACAAGCTGCTGGACGTGCACATCGGATCGGACAAAAAAATGTGGTAGAAGTGTGGCGTATGATCTCTGAAGGAACGATTGAGGAACGCATGGATTCACTCCAGCAAGAAAAACGCGAACTGTTCCAAAAAGTGATCCAAGGTAATGAAGAACAGTTGACGAAACTGACTGAAGAAGACATCCGCATGATTTTAAGTGTAGGAGAAATCGAGGAGTAAGAGACTCGAAAAAGCGTTCAGTAATGGGTAAGAAAGTCTTTCTAAAGAAGCGATTGTTTATTTGATTTAAAAAATAGCAAGGAGGCTGGGATTCCATTTTATCCCAGCTTCCTTGCTATCATTTTTTTATTTCTATTTTTAAAGGTTATACAAAGATTGTCTTCATTGTCTCTAACAGCTGATCAAAAGAAGAAATCTCGATATCGCAAATTGGAGTTTGTTCAATTTTGCGTTCTCGATGGTTGAACCAAAGCGCTTGCCAGTTAGCACTTTTTGCACCTAGAACATCATTGTCGTAATTATCGCCAACGTATAAGGTCTCTTCTGGAAGCATATGAAATTCTTTCTCAGCCAGCTGAAAAATCTCTTTTTCTGGTTTTTGGAAACCTGTTGCTTGAGAAATGAGCATATTGCGGGAAGGAATCCAATTGTTCAATTGAAGTTGCTTCAGTTTTTTTGTCTGATGGTCAGTCGGCCCATTTGTGATAATTCCTAATGGGACATTCTTTTCCTTCAAGAAATCGAGGGTTTTTTTGACCTCCTCATGCAAGCAGATATTATCAAGTTCTTCCTCGTAAATTTTTTGAAATAAGAGGCCATCTTCTTCCGTAATATGAGGGTAGTCTAAATCTTTTAGTGATTGGCTGATCCGATGTGCTCGCATATATTCTAGTGTCCAATCTCCTGCCATTACTTTTGGGAAGTTTTCATCACTATGATGGCGGAACCGGATATATAGTGGATGCATATCTGCATCTGAAACAAGCGGAACGACTCTTTTGACCGCGTTTCGAAATGGCTGCTGCTGATCATACATCGTATCATCAATATCAAACACAACTGATTTAATCAAAATTTTACACGCCTTTCGGTTTTCATTGATTTTTTCACAAATCCTTGACTATTGTAACAGAAAAAATTGTCTAAAAAAGCTGATAAATAAAGGTTTTTCTTACTATATTTCTATTTCCTTGACAGAATAAGGTTTTTATATTTCAGTTTTTTTCACTAAAAATCGTGAAACACGTCAATAAGTTTGATGAACAAATTAATCATTATGGTAGAAGTCGATTGATTTATTTTAATGCAATCTCTGTGGAATTTTCGAAAGATTTATTTTTTTAATACAGTCTCAATATAACTATTCAAACATAAAATAACGTTATTTGATTTATTTGTTTATAGTAAATTTTATTTAGTAATCATTGCTTTAAAATACTACGCTTATATAACAGAGAAAATAAGCGTTATAATAAAGAACAGTATTATTTAAAATGACAGAAAACATTACTATTAAAGAAATAAAAAACATAAAAAATCTTAAGAAATCGGTTTCATTTAGCTTTTGAGATAAAATAATAGTACAGTTTTATACGCTGTTTCATATGTTTAGAAAATTTGAATTAGATTTGAAAACTCTAATTTTTAAATGATAAAAAAAGCGAGAATGCTGGTTTTACTGTATATTAACCTTAGATAACTTTCATTTTTTTAAAAAAATTATGAAAAAAAGGTAGCTATTTAAAAGTTGATTATGTATAATAGAAACAGATGGGAGATTATTATGATCTTCTGTTACAAAAAAGTGATTCTTATCACGAAAAGGAGTGGTGCACGTTGTTAACATTATATACTTCCCCAAGTTGTACTTCCTGCAGAAAGGCTCGTGCGTGGTTGCAAGAACATCAGATTCCATTTGTTGAACGTAATATTTTTTCAGAACCATTGAACAGTTCTGAATTAAAAGCGATTTTACAAATGACAGAAGACGGAACAGAAGAAATCATCTCGACACGTTCCAAAGTATTCCAAAAACTGAACATGGATTTAGATGATCTGCCGTTACAAGAATTATTGGAACTTGTGCAAAACAATCCTGGATTGCTTCGCCGTCCAATCATGATTGATGATAAACGTCTGCAAGTTGGTTTTAATGAAGATGAAATTCGTCGGTTCCTACCGCGCGATGTACGACAATTAGAATTACGTCAAGCACAATTGATGGCTGGATTATAGAAGGATAATACGAAACTTGGAAAAGACTATTACAAAGATAGTTTTTCCAAGTTTTTTTGTTTTTACAAAAAGTATTCTTGATTAGATGTATAAAAAGGTAATAGAAGATGATGATTGCGCGAAAAATAGAGAGGAAAAATTAGCTGAAAAGTCGGCTATATAGTATTCGTCTGCCAAAAATGTTATAGTTAAATAAGATAGCTTGAAAGGTTGAAAAATCCGCTGGTTTTATTAAATTCACTTAACAGCGAGATTTTTTTTCTTTACATTTAAGCTGATTTCGCTACAATGAATCTATATTAAACATTGTGGCAAAGTGAGGTGTAGCAAAATGGAAATGGAACATATTAATGAAAATACGATCCGTGTACTAATTGGTCATGAAGATTTAGAGGAACGGGGCGTTTCATTTTTGGATTTACTTGGCAATCACAAAGAAATCGAAAATTTCTTTTATAGTATTTTGGAAGAAGTTGATATCGAAGAGGAGTTCCGAGGAAGCGAAGCTGTCACTTTCCAAGTTTTGCCAAAAGGAGACGGATTAGAACTGTTTATCAGTAAAAATCTTCCGGATGAAGAAATTTCTCAATCAGAAGATTCTACTGTTAATTCAGAAGATGTGAGTGACTTTCTTCGTCAGCAGATTATTGGCAGCGATCCGGAGGAAGAATTATCTGGAAGCGCCCTAGAAGAACAGGAAAGACAAGCAACTTTTGCTTTTGAAGATTTTGAACAAGTGATCCAACTTGCAACAGATGTCGAACTAGAGTCTGCTTGGACTGATTTGTATTTATTCGAAGAGCGCTATTACCTAGTCGTTCACTTCTGGATGGAAAATCTCAACCAAGCGGATGTAGAGAATCAGATTGCTCGAATTTTGGAGTTTGCTGAAAAGAGCGATCGTACACCAGAAACATTGAATGAATATGGAAAATGTCTGATGGCGCGTAATGCTATCGAGCGAACGAAATTTTATTTTGTATAAATCAGCATTATAGTAAGAGACTGCGACAAAAATTGTGTCGCAGTCTTTTTTTCGTATAAATAGTGTTCAAAAGCTTGCATCTGCGGTAACAAGCCCAACCAAACGAAAAATATTGGGAACTATTTTTGTTTAGCTGTTCTTATTACTTGATGCAGAATAGCTTTTTCACGCCCTCTTTTTTCGTATAAATAAATTCTTAGACGTAAATAAGTTCAGAGGGAGAAAAATGCTGCTTGCAATGAATGAATATAATAAGTGCTGTTTTGCTAAACATGCAGAAAAAGGAAAGAAATATTATTGTCGTGGCTGTCGAAAAAGAGTGATTTTGAAAAAGGGAAAGAAAAAATGTGCTCATTTTGCCCATCAAAAATCAGATAACTGTTCGGTCTTTAGTGAAAGAGAATCAAAAGAGCACTTACAGTTAAAGGAATGCTTCATGGATTGGCTGGGACAGTCAGTAGAACCAGTATTTTTGGAAGCCTATTTGCCGAGGTTGCGGCAAAGGCCGGATATTTTGTTGGCGAATCTAGCAATAGAAATCCAATGTTCTAGACTGTCTCACCAGAGATTTATTGAAAGAACCCAAAATTATTTGAATAACAGTTACCAAGTATGGTGGATACTTGGGAATTCTTTTTTTGGACAATCGCAATTCTCATTGATAGAAAAAAGTTGCTGCTACTATAATAGAAAAAGAGGAGTGCATTGCTGGAAAGCTGATCTCAAGAAACAAAAGCTTTATTTGTATCATCATATTACAGAGACTGTATCAGGGCATATTTCCTTTTGCAGTAGCTGCTGGACTTTTTCTAGTAGGGACCTTAAAGAAATATTCACTAGTAACGAAATTAAAATGAACCAAATGAAAAAAATAGAAAAAGTGAGTGAAGATGGGAAGAAATGGCTGACACGCCAACTTATTCACAAGCAAAAGAATACAGTATCCATACAAGAACAATGCTACTTGCGTCATAAACATCTTTTGCATCTATCATCGTGGATCTATCAAAAAAGTCGGTTTTTCTTTTATTTACAAGAACAGGTTTTTCTTTATCGAATGTTGTACGAAGAAGCCTTGGAAAACCAGAAAGTTCCTGATTTCAACTCATGGCTTTGCCAAATAAAAGAACATAAAAGGGAATGGCTTTTTCCTATGATTGATGAAGAGATGGTCTATCAGCAGTTTTTTAACGAATGCATACACTTGTCTTCTTTGAAAAAATAGTAAGTATAAAAATAGGCTAGGAATCGGTTTTCTATGTAAAACAAGATTTAGTTATGCTAAAATTGATGGAAGCAGACACATGAATGAGTAGAAAAGTTAGATGCTGTGACATGTGGATGTTAGACTATGATCTATTTTGATAGATAGAGCTAAGGGAAGAAAAGGAGTGGATTTCATGGAAGTAAAGCAGTTGCCAAAACGAGAAGAATTGCCTGAAAATTTAACTTGGGACTTGACCAAGATCTTTTCAAGCGACCAAGAGTTTGATGAGAAATATTTGGAATTATCAGAAGAGTTAAAACAATCTGAAAAACACAAAGGAACACTTGATCAAGGCGCTTCTCAATTTTTAAATGCGATTGAATTCGTATTGAGGGTTTATCGCCAAACTGAAGTCATTTATGTATATGCGCACCTTAAAAACGATCAAGACACTGGAAATACAGATTACCAAGCGCTTTATGCAAGAGCAAGCAGTCTGTTTTCGAAAGTTAGTGAAGCCGTTTCCTGGTTTGAACCAGAAATATTGCAATTGTCAGATGACCAGATTTGGCAATATTTCAAAGAAGAACCAAAATTGGAAGTCTATCGCCATTATATCCAGCAAATAGTAGATAATCGAGCCCATGTCTTATCTGCTGAGCAAGAATCTCTTCTTGCTGGAGCAGGTGAAATCTTTGATGCTTCAAGTGATACATTTGCTGTTTTGAATAATGCAGATCTAGTTTTTCCAACGATTGAAGGAGAAAATGGTGAAATAGTCCAATTATCTCATGGCGTGTATGGTCAGTTGCTAGAAAGCACGGATCGAAGGGTACGCGAAGCAGCATTTAAGGGATTGTACAGTGTTTACGAACAATTTAGAAATACATTTGCTTCTACTTTAGGCACACATATAAAAGGACATAATTTTAAAGCGAAAGTCCGTAATTACAGCTCTGCCAGAGAAGCGTCTTTGAGCAATAATCATATTCCTGAAAGTGTATACGATACTTTGGTAGACGTGGTAAACAAGCATTTGCCTTTGTTACATCGATACATGGAATTACGGAAACGTTTATTAGAAGTGGAAAAACTGCACATGTATGATCTTTATACACCGGTCTTAGGGGAAGCTCCAATTACCTTTACGTACGAAGAAGCAAAAGAAAAAGCTTTAGAAGCACTGAAACCAATGGGTGAAGAATACATGGCCATCGTAGAAAAAGCATTCTCTGAACGTTGGATCGATGTTGTCGAAAATAAAGGGAAACGAAGCGGTGCTTATTCTTCGGGAAGCTATGACACAAATCCATATATTTTATTGAATTGGCATGATACGCTGGATCAGCTATTTACGCTTGTCCACGAAATGGGACATAGTGTTCATAGTTATTTCACTCGTTCGAACCAGCCTTATGTGTACGGCGACTACTCCATCTTTTTAGCAGAAATTGCTTCGACAACGAATGAAAATATCCTAACGGAGTATTTATTGGAAACAGAAAAAGACCCTCGTGTACGGGCTTATGTACTCAACCATTACTTGGATGGGTTTAAAGGAACAGTTTTCCGCCAGACACAATTCGCTGAATTCGAGCATTTCATGCATACGGAAGATGAAAAAGGTGTGCCATTGACTAGTGAATACCTAAGTGATAGTTATGGTAAATTGAATGCAAAATATTATGGTCCAGCAGTCGAAGAAGACCCAGAAATTAAATTCGAATGGTCACGGATACCGCATTTTTATTATAATTACTATGTTTTCCAATACTCGACTGGCTTTTCTGCTGCTTCAGCACTGGCGAAGAAAATACTAAACCAGGAACCAGAGGCACTAGAGAACTACTTGGCTTACCTAAAAGCAGGTAACAGCGATTATCCTGTGGAAGTAATGAAAAAAGCAGGAGTTGATATGACACAGGCTGCATATATCGAAGATGCAATGTCGATGTTTGAACAACGTCTAAATGAATTAGAAGAATTGATCGATCGTTTATAAGGCTTTCTATTTTTGATTTTCTCGAATAGAAACGAAAAAAATACGTCGGCTCTCTTGTAAGGGAGTCGACGTATTTTTTTAATTAGAAAGCAAGTGTAAATGGCTAGTTCTTGAATGGAACTGAGAATCATTTGTATGTAAATGTTCACCATTAAAAACTTGATATGAGTTATCTGTTGTTTTACACAGCTCTGTGATTCTCCAAAGGCTACTTGTACCTTTTACTTCTACTAAAACACCAAAATCACGGTCGCAGGCATAATTGTAAACGACTGCAGAAGGGTGTTTTGTGATGCCCATTTCCCGAGCAATTTTTTGATCAGAAAAGAATACTTCTTTAACGAAGTCAGACTGCCGATCTTCTTTAAACATATTCAAATCGCCGCCGATTTCTTCAAATATGGATTCAGCAAGTTCTTGAGAATATGGTATGTCATTACAGCCGACTGCTTCTTGCAATTTGATCAAAAAACGGCGGCCTTTTTTCTTTCCTTGAAACTGCGCCGCTTTGCAGTCTAATGCTGCAGAATAAGTCATTGAGAATAAGTGATTACGTTCCTCAAGATTGTTCTGAGAAATTCCTTTTTGTTGCATGACATCCCCAATTGTCTGCAAATTGACCAAAGGAAGAAAGCGAAATTGCATCTTTTCTTTTGATGGTGTCCCGTACTCTTCTTCGATAAATTGTAATAACTGTTGTTCCATTTCGAAACAGTATTCCCCTAAAGGATTAACAAATAAATAGATTTCGATCATATGAATCTCCCCCAAAATAGATTCTATACAACTAGTGACTAGATTCTTTCACATCCTATAACTTAACAGAAAAAAGTAAAAAAATGAACTCAAGTGCCTTGTGAAAATGAAAGGTTTCTAATTTTTAGCTTCAAGCATACGTTGGATCTTGTTTTTAGCAGGACGATAAGGTAAAGAAAAACGTTTTAAAAAATTTATAAAAGCAATTTTTCCCACAGATGCATCCCCTACCTCTAGTTCCAGTTCAAAATCGTGTAGATTGTCTCCCCAGCTTTCATCAATAGCTAAAAGTCCTTCTTCAATAGGGAATTCAGCCCGTTTTGTTGTAAGCTTTCCGGTTTGGATTAATGAAGCAGGATCGATATTCAAATCAGAAAGTTTTTGAAAAACTGCGCCTGAACGAGGCAGACGTTTTTCGAAGATAAATGCTTCTGCTTCTTCTGTTATAAAGGTATCCGTTGTTTCGAGACGCCCTTTTTCAGCAGGTGTTTTTAATGTATATTCAGCTTGATGACCAACGAAACGGATCCGTAGGCCACAATTTTGTTTCTTCAGCTGTTCATCAACGGTATCGAAATAAATATTAGTCTGTACACGGAAATCTTTATCTGTTAATTGATAGTGAGCGATGAATATCTCGTACTCTTGCTTTGTCAGCATAGATTTATATTCGATTTCAAGCATTTGTGTCATTTGATCGACTCCTTTTTGTCTATTTTGCCTAATTTTCTTTTTTTGGTCAATGCATAAATCAAGAGTACGAAAAAACTTTGCATATATGGTAGAATAAACAATGAATGTTAATGAAGTAGAGGTATCAGCTATGGAACGAGATTGGGAAGCATTTTTAGCACCATATGAACAAACTGTATCAGAATTGAAAGTGAAACTGCGGGGGATCCGCAAACAGTTCCGTGAACAAAATCGACATGTCCCGATTGAATTTGTCACTGGGAGAGTCAAGCCAGTCGATAGTATTGTAACAAAATCACAATTACGGCATATTCCAATGGGACGTTTAGAAGAAGAAATGTCTGATATTGCCGGGTTAAGGATCATGTGTCAGTTTGTAGAAGATATCCATCAAGTTGTTGAGATCATCCGTAAAAGAAAAGACATGAAAGTTCTCCAAGAACGAGATTACATCACAAATAAAAAAGCAAGTGGCTACCGTTCTTATCATCTGGTGATCGAGTATCCTGTACAGCTGATCAGCGGTGAGAAGAAAATTTTGGCGGAAATCCAGATTCGGACTCTTGCGATGAATTTCTGGGCAACGATTGAGCATTCGCTGAATTATAAATATCAAGGCGTTTTTCCAGAAGAAATGAGTGAACGACTTCAGCGTGCGGCAGAAGCTGCCTATCAGTTGGATGAAGAGATGTCTAGTATCCGTGAAGAAATCCAAGAAGCACAGCGGTTATTCTCCCATGGAAGAGGAAAATCAGATGATGTCTACTATCGAACGCTTTTGAAGAAAGAAAGCGAAAGAGAGGAGGCAGGGGATGAAAGTAGCGATCGTTCATAATAAAGAAGCAAAGACTATAGAAGTGACAGAACGTTTGAGCGCACTTTTAGAACAAGCAGGGATTCAACGAGATGATCATGAGCCAGAATTGGTCATCTCAGTCGGCGGAGACGGCACATTATTGTCGGCGTTCCATCACTACAGTCATTGTCTGAATGATGTGCGTTTCTTGGGCGTGCATACAGGTCATTTAGGGTTTTACACGGATTGGCGGGATTACGAGCTGGAAGAACTAGTAGACAGCTTACGAACGAACCGGGAACAAAGTGTTAGTTATCCCTTGCTGGATGTTCGGATCAGTTATTTGGATGAAACACCGGACCAGCATTTTTTAGCACTGAATGAATCAACGATTAAACGGGCCAATCGTACGATGGTAGCCGATGTATACATCAAAAACGAGCTGTTTGAAAGTTTTAGAGGAGATGGATTGACGATTTCTACGCCTACTGGTTCGACAGCATATAATAAAAGTGTCGGCGGTGCTGTGATCCATCCTAGTATCAATGCCTTTCAGTTGGCAGAGATTGCTTCACTGAATAATCGAGTGTTTCGTACTTTGGGTTCTCCGATCGTGATTGCCCATGATGAATGGCTAGAAATAAAATTGGAAAATACAGAAGATTATCTTGTAACGGTTGATCAATTGAATGTCGCAAAAGCAAATATCCGCTCAATTTATTATCGAATAGCAGAAGAACGGATCCATTTTGCTTCTTATCGACATATGCATTTTTGGCATCGTGTGAAAGATGCCTTTATTAGTGAGGATTGATATGCAGTTTACATGGGATTATGAGAAAGATCATTCTCAGCAAGTAAAATATTTTTTAAAAGAAAAAGGGATCTCAAAGGGTCTATTAGCGAAAATAAAATTTCAAGGCGGTCAAATCAAAGTTAATGATCAAGTAGAAAATGTCTTGTTTTCTCTAGCTAAGGATGATAAGGTAACCATTGTGATTCCTGCTGAAGGAGAACATGAAACCGTACTTTTGGATGAAACACCGATCGATATCGTGTATGAAGATGAACACGTTCTGGTAGTAAATAAACCAGCAGGCGTTTCGTCTATTCCTGCCCAATACCATCCAAATGGGACAATGGCTAATCGTGTAAAGGCTTATTATAAAAAACAAGGTTACGAAAACCAAGTAATCCATGTGGTGACGCGACTAGATCGGGATACATCTGGTTTGATGCTTTTTGCAAAGCATGGATTTGCGCACGCAAAATTAGATATGCAACTTCGTGAAAAGAAGTTTGTGAAAAAATATCAGGCCTTAGTCAGTGGAAGGCTTTCAGATTTATCGGCACATGGACATATCGATTTGCCGATCGCCCGAGATTATTCTTCGCTATTGAAGCGAATGGTCTCTGATGAAGGACGTTCGGCACAGACTGAGTACTGGATAGAGAAGCGACTAACAGAAATCGCGTTAGTTGATATCCAGCTGCATACAGGAAGGACACATCAAATAAGAGTTCATTTTTCCGCAATTGGCTGTGCCCTGCTCGGTGATGATATGTATGGCGGGCGAATGGATCTGGGAATAAAAAGACAAGCCCTTCATTGTTATGATCTGCGTTTTTACCATCCATTTACAGAAGAGTTGCTGGAGTTCAAGCAGCCTTTAGCCGCAGACATGGAGGCAGTTGTGAGACGGTTTGAAGAATAAGGCGAGGTGAGATTGGTTTGGATGAAAATCAAGAATTAGAGGAAAGATTTGCCCAGTTGACTCAAGATTTAAGGGAAAATAATATTCAGGCATTCAGAAACAGTTTTTTAGAGATGCATATCTATGAGCAGGGGCAATTCTACCAATCTCTTACAGAAGAGAACAGGCAGCTGATCTATTCCTATCTGTCGCCTAAAGAATTAGCGGATATGTTCGATGTGATTGAAGAAGACAACGAACATATGAAAGAATACCTAGATGAAATGCGTCCTAGCTATGCAGCTGATATGCTTTCTGAGATGTATACAGATAATGCTGTTGACTTGCTTAATACGCTGGATAAAAAGCAAATTGCTAAATATTTAAGTTTGATGTCGGCAGACGATGCCAGTGAAATCAAGGAACTTCTCCATTACGAGGATGAAACAGCTGGCGCGATCATGACAACTGAATTTGTTTCGATCGTAGCCAATCAAACTGTTCGCTCTGCGATGTACGTGCTGAAGAACGAAGCAGATGTAGCTGAAACAATCTATTACATCTATGTCGTTAATCAAGAAGGTCAGCTAGTAGGGGTTATTTCTCTGCGCGACCTAATCGTGAATGATGACGACGCAATGATTTCTGATCTGATGAGCGAACGAGTGCTTTCAGTTCATGTAGGCGACGATCAAGAAGATGTGGCACAAACATTTAGGGATTATGACTTCTTAGCTCTTCCTGTTACCGATTATGATGATCATTTGTTAGGAATCGTCACAGTCGATGATATCATCGACGTTATTGATGATGAAGCTGCTAGCGATTATTCAGGACTTGCCGGGGTCAATGTGGAAGAAATTAATGAAAATCCAGTAAAGGCAGCGTCTCGACGTTTGCCTTGGCTGATCACTCTGTTGTTTTTAGGTATGTCGACCGCTTCTTTAATCAGTCACTATGAAGACTTGGTAAGTGAAGCGAGTATTTTAGCAGTCTTCATTTCGCTGATTACAGGAACTGCCGGTAATGCTGGAACCCAGTCGCTAGCTGTGGCTGTTCGTCGACTTGCGATTTCTGATGAGAAAGATCATGGATTTGTTCGACTTGTTTTGGCTGAAGTCTTGACCGGCGTTGTCACAGGAGCTGTTACGGGGATCACGATTTTTCTAATCGTAGGTTTTTGGAAACATAATTTTATCTTGGGGTTTGTCATAGGGATGGCTATGCTATTTGCAATCACAGTGGCGAATCTTGCAGGTAGTTTAATCCCGATGCTAATGGATCGTCTAGGATTTGATCCAGCAGTAGCAAGCGGTCCCTTTATCACGACTTTGAGCGATTTGACGAGTGTACTGATTTATTTCAATATTGCTTCTTTATTTATGGGCTATTTTATGTAAAAAAACAAAAACATTTGCAATAAGCATTATGCCTGTTGCAAATGTTTTTTTGTTTATAAGATTATAACTGAAGATCCACGATTTTGGTTCCGTGTACTTCGCTTACGTTCAATTCTTTAGCTACATGTGCTGCATTCTCTGCAGTGACACCACCACCAGGCAAAATGATTAAGCGGCCATCTGTATAGGCAATCAATTCTTTAAGCCGTGGGAAATTTTCTACAATAGTTTTGTCAGCAGGACCGCCATGAGTCAAGATACGGTCAACACCATGTTCTACCAGCCAATCGATTGCTTCGAATTGCCGATCTTCAGGAATACTGTCAAAAGCCATATGGAAGGTGATCTGCAACCCTTCTGCTGTTTCGATCAATAGTTCTAAGGCCTCTTCGTCTAGCCAGCCTGAAGGAGTAAGACAACCAAATACTACGCCATCCGTCCCTAATTTCTTTGCTTCAATCAAATCAGTATGCATGATTTTCAATTCGATATCGTTATAGACGAAGTCGCCCCCTCTAGGACGAATAATCGTCATTACGGGGATATCTTTTTCCCCAGCATAACTTAACGTTTCTTCGATCACACCAGTACTCGGGGTTGTGCCACCGACCGCTAAGTTGTCACACAATTCGATCCGATCGGCTCCTCTAGCAATTGCTAGAGGAATAGATGTGTAGTTTTCAGCGCAAAATTCTTTGATCATCTAATCTTCTCCTTTATCTTTCACTTTCTTCTAGGCATTGTATCATATTTTTAGCAGTTGCCAAAGTGAGCATCTAACGGTAAGATAAAACAGAAATGAGGGGGAACTATGTTAAAAAAAATTGACCGAGGACGCCAGTTTTTGGCAGAAAATCATCAGCTGTTCCGCTGTCCGGTTTGCCAAGAAGAAGTAAAAAAGTCTGATAATGGCTTGATATGCAAAAATAATCACCGTTTTGACCTTTCCAAAAAAGGAACACTTTATTTTTTATCCCATGCGGTTAAAACAGAATACGATCAAGGAATGTTCGTTCCAAGGCGTAGAATGATCCAATCTGGCATGTATCAGCCCGTTATTGAGACTATTGCGCAGCATTTACCTGAAGAAGTCTCGCTATTAGATGTTGGCTGCGGAGAAGGTAGCTTCTTGAATGAACTTTCAAAATTGAAAAAGATTCAAAATGCTGTTGGATTTGATATTTCAAAAGAAGGAGTCTACGCAGCTACAGAACAATCTGCCGAAGCATTTTGGTGTGTAGCTGATTTGACCAATTTGCCGTTTGCTGATCAAACATTCAACGCGGTTTTAAATATCTTTTCGCCTTCTCATTACCAAGAATTCCAACGTGTACTCTCAGAAGATGGAGAAGTGTTGAAGGTGGTGCCACAAGAAAATTATTTAAAGGAACTACGTCAGGCTTTTTATCCGAATCAACCTGAAAAACAGAGTTATTCCAATGAACGTGTAGTAGCCAAGTTTGCTGAAGCAATGAAATTAACTGAACGTCAGCGTGTAACCTATGAATTTGAGATACCAGAGGAAAATCAAAAAGATCTTTTGGCCATGTCACCTTTAGAATGGCAGGTAGAAGAGCGAATCAAAGCAGACTTATATAAGAATCCTTTGAAGAAGATTACAATTGACATAGAATTATTAAAAGGAACTAAGAGAAAACGTTTTTCTAGCAGTTTTTAATGAGTAGAGGTTGCAAAAAAAAGTTGAGGGTGTTATATTAGCAACAAGTTGTTTTTTCATTGGTTTTTATCAGGTTCCTGTTCTGATAAAAGTTAGTGAGAAGAGCTTCACTAACGTAACGACTCGCAGTGACTGACACCGAGTTGATACGTTTTTTTTTATGCAAAAATCAAATTGTCAGAAAATAGAAACGAACATAAATATGAGAGGAATGATCCTGATGAATCATATCGTTTTATTTGAACCATTAATCCCTGCAAACACTGGAAATATTGCCCGTACGTGTGCAGCCACGAATACTCCGCTTCATTTAATCGAGCCACTAGGTTTTTCAACTGATGACAAACATCTAAAACGGGCAGGGTTGGATTATTGGAATGATGTAAATATTACTTACCACAGTAATTTAGAAGCTTTTTTAACATTTTTAGGTAATCGTAAACTACATTTGATCTCAAAATTTGCCCATAAAGTATATAGTGACGAAAATTTTGCTGATGGAGAAGAGCACTTCTTTTTATTTGGAAAAGAAACAACCGGTTTGCCAGAAACATTTATGCGTGAAAACGAAGAAAAGTGTTTACGCATCCCTATGAATGATGAGCATGTCCGCTCATTGAATTTATCGAATACAGCTGCAATGATAGTGTATGAAGCACTTCGCCAGCAAGGATTCCCTAATTTAGAATTGACGCATCACTATGAAAATGACAAGCTGGATTAGACAGTTTATTATAGAGTAAAATAAAAGAAAGACTGGAGTTTGCTGCGTATGGAACTATATTTTACCCGACATGGGAAGACACAATGGAATCAGGAAAGACGTTTTCAAGGGAGCAATGGCGATTCTCCGCTTTTGCCACAAAGTTACGAAGAAATCAAAGCATTTGGGAAAAAGGTAAAATATGTTCCTTTTAAAGCAATTTATTCCAGTACAGCAAAGCGAGCACGTGATACAGCAGAAGGTATCAACAAAGAGCTTGCTCGTCCGGTAGAGATTTTTTATACAGATAAGCTAAGAGAACTAGGGCTGGGTACTTTAGAAGGTCAGTCGATCGATGAAATGTACCAGAAATATCCGGATAATCTGCCGAATTTGCGTAATCATTTAGATCTGTATGATCCTTCTCCTTTTCACGGAGAAACGATTGAATCGGCAATCACACGTATCGAAACTGTTGTAGCAGATGCGGTTGCCCAACATAAAGATGGCCCACTTTTATTCGTAGGACATGGAGCTTCTTTAACTGCAGCCATTCAATGGATGACAGGAAAAGAGCTAAGTGAGTTGCGTGAAATGGGTGGATTGTTCAATAGTAGTTTGACGATTTTAGAGACTGAAGAGCCTTGCAGATTATTGCCATATGAACTGAAAGTATGGAACCAAACAGATTTTTTAGGAACTGAAACAGCACCAGAACCTTTACTATAGAAGAAGGAGGCGGCTTCCGATGCAGCCAGAAGAAATGCCTTATTTCGTTGGTACAGTTGCCGCGATTTTTTTTCAAAATCCTAGTAATTTTTACAAAGTGCTTTTGGTACACATCAGTGAAACCACAGCTGATTACCGTGAAAAAGAGATTGTAGTCACCGGAAGTTTCGGCGATATTCAAGAAAATGAGACTTATCGTTTTTATGGAGAATTAGTGGATCATCCTAAATACGGAAGGCAGCTTAAACTCGAAAGATATGAGCAAGAAAAGCCAACAACTGCAAATGGGATCGTAGCGTATCTTTCCAGCGAAAAATTCCCAGGAATCGGGAAGAAAACAGCAGAAAAAATTGTAGAATTGCTGGGAGAAGATGCTATCGAAAAAATCATTGCTGATCCTTCGGTATTAAAACAAATCTCCGGTTTGACGAAGCCAAAAAGAGAAATGCTTGCTGAGACGATTCGGCTAAACCACGGGATGGATCAAGTGATCATGGGACTGAATCGTTACGGGTTCGGTAGTCAGTTAGCTTTCAGTATCTACCAGGCCTATAAGAACGAGTCTTTGGATATCATCGAAGAAAATCCGTACCAGCTAGTCGAAGACATAGAAGGAATCGGGTTCAAACGTGCAGATAATCTAGCCGAACAAATCGGTATTGCAGCAGATTCACCGAGAAGAATTCGAGCAGCTATCTTGCATCAGATTTTTCAGCATGCAGTTCAAACAGGAGATACATACGTACCGGCGGAGACATTGCTTCAGCAAACGATCCGTATTTTAGAAACAAGTCGCCCAATTGAAATCCAGCCTGATCAGGTTGCTACTGTAATTATCCAACTTGTTGAAGAAGGAAAGATACAACAAGAAGAGACTAATCTTTACGAAAACAGTTTGTACTTTTCTGAATGGGGGATCGGTAATTCGATCCAGCGCCTTCTCAGTCGTAAAAAAGAAATCCATTATCCTGAAAAAGAAGTGCAGAAGAATATTCGGCGTATCGAAAAAATATTCGGCATACAGTATGGACCTTCGCAAGAACAAGCTATCGCTGAAGCAATCCGTTCCCCTCTATTTATTTTAACAGGAGGACCAGGTACGGGGAAAACTACTGTGATCAACGGAATCGTCAATCTTTTTGCAGAGTTGAACGGACTGGAATTGGATCTTTCAAAATATACCCAAGAAATTTTTCCTATTCTACTTGCAGCACCAACTGGCCGAGCAGCTAAACGAATAAACGAAACGACAGGTCTGCCTGCCAGTACGATCCATCGTCTTCTGGGGCTGAATGGACGGGAAAAAACACCTTCAGTCAGTACGAAAGAATTAGAAGGCGGACTTTTGATTGTTGATGAGATGTCTATGGTCGATACATGGCTGGCTAACACATTATTCAAAGCGATTCCGACGAATATGCAAGTTATCTTAGTAGGAGACAAAGATCAGCTTCCCTCTGTCGGTCCTGGTCAAGTACTCCATGATCTTTTGGAAATCGAACAAATTCCCAAAATGGAACTCAATCAGATTTATCGGCAAGGTGATGGTTCTAGTATTATTCCTCTTGCCCATGAGATCAAAGAAGGACGTCTGCCAAAAGATTTCACAAAGAATCAAAAAGATCGTTCCTATTTCCGAAGTGATGCTTATCAAATTGAACCCTTGATCTCTAAAATTGTGGAAAAAGCGAAAAATAAGGGATTCCGTGCACAAGATATCCAAGTATTAGCACCAATGTATCGGGGACCTGCAGGGATCGATGCGTTAAATAAAATGATGCAGGAGATATTCAATCCAGGGAAACCTGGAAAAAAGGAAGTACATTGGAACGACACCGTTTATCGGATAGGAGACAAAGTCCTCCAATTAGTCAATACTCCCGAATTGAATGTATTCAATGGAGATATGGGAGAAATCACGGGTATCATCTTGGCAAAAGATTCTGAAGATAAAGTGGATGAATTAGTTATCCAGTTTGATGCAAATGAGGTCACTTATAAAAGAAACGAATGGAATAAAATCACTCTTTCTTATTGTTGCTCAATCCATAAATCACAAGGCAGTGAATTCAAGATGGTTATTTTGCCCATGGTCCATCAATATCAGCGAATGCTTCAGCGTAATTTGCTCTACACGGCAGTGACCCGCAGTAAGGAACTGTTGATTTTGTTAGGGGAAGAGCAAGCCTATGTCACTTGTGTAGCGAATGAATCAGCAAGCCGGATGACTACGTTGAAATCAAGGATCATAGATAATGATAAAATGAATATCACTCTGCGGACAAAACTAGCAGCTTATGAAGATTCTTTGGTCGGAAATGATCCATTTGAAGATGGGAACTATACAAAAGAGCCACGGGTTGTAAAAGAAAAGCTACCTGTAGAAGATGACAGTGGGACGAATGAATCGAAAAAACAAGTAATGGAAACAGTGGAACCAGATCTGTTTTCTTCATTTGTTGGAGAAGAAAAGAAAGAAGAGGTAGAACCTGCTGTTTCTAAAGATTTCGTTCTTACAGCAGAAGTGATCGATAACCAGTTAGTAGATCCGATGATTGGTATGGAAAACAGTTCTCCCTACGATTTTATACCGGCAAAAAATGCTTGATTTTAAAGATGAGAAATAGCTAAAAATGATCATTGGTTAGCGTTTTCTTTTGTTTTTTCAGTGTGATATGCTAAGCTGAAATCAAAAGGGGGGCGTTACTTTATGGCTAAAGAAACCGAAGATAAATTAGCGAAATTAGCAAAAGAATCTGGCAATGACTTTAAAAAGTTAGATGAGATGGAAAAAGAATTCAAATTGAATGAAAGTCCTGATGTAGAACGAGACGATCGTGAAGAATCAAAACTAGAAAAAACGTTAGACAAGGCGCCTATTTTTCCGCCTAACACGCCGAACAATCCAACGAATCCTGGCAGCCCTGCGAATCCTTGATTCTTTTAATCGTGAGGAAATGGTTTGCGGGACAATTGAATAGAAGATGTGAAAAAAACCTGAATGATGCGAAGGAGCATCATTCAGGTTTTTTTGTGTTAGATAAGACTTATTGCAAATGCTGATAAAAATAGATAGCCAATTGCGTGCGATCCCGTAAATCTAGCTTTTCTAGTAATTGGCTGATGTAATTGCGAACAGTGCCGTCACTCAAGTACAAGGCATCTGCAATTTCTTTATTGTTTTTCCCGGCAGCTACTTCTTTGATGATTGCAAGCTCACGTTCACTAAAAGAAGCATAAGCATGACTATCAATCGTCGGTTTATTCTTCATCATTTGAGTGAAAGTCTCGATGATTTCATTACCAAATACGGCCTGTCCATTATAAGCGGATTTGACAGAAGGAATAATCGCTTGCAAGTTCTGTTTGATTAAATACCCTTTGACACCGATGGAAAATGCTTCGCGGATGTATTCTTCATCTTTGAATGTCGTCAAAAGCAAAAGGATGGCTTTGGGAAATTTAGCCAAAATTTCTTTGGCAGCATCGATGCCCGTTTGTTTAGGCATGCGGATGTCCGTCAGCAAAACATCGGGACGATGGGTTTCGTATAAGACTAGCGCATCCTTGGCACAATGACCAATGCCTAACACACGGATCTCTTTCGTGCTTTCTAAAATGGTTTGTAACGATTTCGTCACAAATGGATCATCATCAATAATGACTACTGTTATCATTGGTGTCCCTCCCTTGGTAAAATGATCGTTAACTGAAATTGCTGGTTTTCTTGGAAAATATGGACTTGTCCCTTTTGTTCTTGAACACGTTGACGCATCGTTTTCAAACCAATACCGGGAGCAGAATTTTTTTGTGGGCTGGTGCCATCATTCGTGATTTGCAAGCGATAAAAGACCGGCAACGTTCGAAAATGTAAAACAACGGTTTTGGCATGACTATGTTTGATACTGTTGGTTAAGGCTTCTTTGATGACCATTAAGAAGCAGTTTTGCTGCGTTTCATTCAATCCTTCAAACAAGTTTCCTTCAATCGTAACAGAAGAAGGAAAATCAGCGATCAGAAACTCTAAGGAGTGTTGAAAAGAGATCGATGTCTCATGGAGGTCATGGACACTTTGACGAATCCGATCCATCCCAGTGTGAACGGTGGCACTTAAATTTTCTAATGGTTCTTTTAGTTTTGGTTCTTGATTGATCATTTCAAGCGCACCAATTTGTAAAATCGCACTTGACAGCAGATGACCGACATTGTCATGGATGTCTCGGGCAATTCGGTTCCGTTCTTCCAAAATTTGCAAGGCTAATTGTGTTTCTTGTGACAGGGCCAATGCTTTATTTTGTTCCGATAACTCTTGTTGTTTTTCCCAATGAGTATCTTTGGAGACAATGTACTTTTTCTCAAGATCGGTCGTTCGTTGATCTTTTTTTCGTAAGTAAAAGGAAAAAAACAGCAAAATTACGACAAAGGCGACCTTGATGGGGGGATGATTACCAACCGTCGAAATCAACAAAAAACCTAACAAAAACAAGTAATCAAGGTGGCTTTCTTCAGGGGCGATCACTCGCATCGTCGCTGGCAGAAACAGGACAAGATCAGGTAAAAAGGCACATAAAAGAAATAGAATAACTTGGAAAATCCAATTTGGCTTTGTAGGCAGTAAATAACTGACACCAGTGAATAAAACGGCGATCAATAAATAGATAACTTGCATAGCAACGAATCCTTGACTTACCAGCAAAAGCAATGAGATAACCAGTAGAAAGCTAGTTTCGTTGAGTAGCCGAGATTTATGCATAGCAGACTCCTTCATTGTGACAAATGTCATGTGTGGTTTAGCCAATCGTCACTAGTTTCTTTTCTTGCACTTTATTATAGTCAGATCAACAAGAAATTTGGAAGGAGTTTTTCATGATGATTATCGAAATTGATAAATTAGTCAAACGCTATGGAGATTTTGTAGCATTGAATCATTTTGATCTGCAAGTACAAGAAGGAGAGGTCTTAGGTCTGTTAGGACCAAACGGCAGTGGGAAATCGACTGCCATCAACTGTATGCTTTCTTTGTTAAATTATGACAAAGGAACCATCAAATTGTTCGGGACAACAATGACTCCTGAAAATTATGCTGTCAAGGCAATGATTGGGGTCGTTCCTCAAGACGTTGCGGTCTTTGACGAACTAAGTGTGCAAGAAAATATCGATTATTTTTGCGGTTTATATGTTTCCGAAAAAGAGAAAAGGAAAGCCTTGATTGAAGAGGTGATTCAATTAGTGGGATTAGAAAAATATGTGTCGTTTCGTCCAGGAGAACTTAGTGGTGGCTTGAAACGTCGGTTGAACATCGCATGTGGGATTGCCCACAAGCCGCGGTTAATTTTTTTAGATGAGCCGACAGTAGCTGTAGACCCCCAAAGTCGGAATAAAATTTTAGAAAGTATCAAGGAGCTGAATCGACAAGGAGCAACCATTGTCTATACAACACATTACATGGAAGAAGTAGAAATTCTTTGCGACCAGATCGTGATCATGGATCAAGGACAGGTGATTGCTAAAGGAACCAAAGAATCTCTAAAAGATATGGTACGGACGGCGGATCGTTTGACGATCGACATCCCATTACTCCCAGAAAACGTGTTGTCAGCGATTCAGCGAACAATAGCTTCTGATGGAATCGCTTATAAAAAAGGTCAGCTCCAAGTAACAACTACTGAACTAAATACAGTATTGTTGCCGATTCTTACAATCTTACAAGAAGAAAAGATCAGTTACGGAAAAATAGCAACCAAAGAAGCGTCCTTGAATGATGTCTTTTTAGAGATTACTGGCAAGGATTTGAGAGACTAGAGGAGGGGAAATAATGTTTTGGCATTTTTATAAATATCGCACAAAAATACTGCTGCGAAATAAATCCATGTTGTTTTGGACATTGGCCTTTCCAATTCTTTTAGGATTGATGTTTATGGCGGCCTTTGGCGAGATTGATCAAGGTGGCAATCTCGAAACGATTAATACTGGAATTGTAATCAAAGCGGATCAAACAGCGCTTTCGGAAAATTTTACCACAGTCTTAGAACAAGTCGAAGTCAATGATAAACCATTATTTGAAGTACAGGAACTATCAGAAGTAGAAGCGAATGAAAAGCTAAATGCAGATGATTTGGCTGGTTTTTATCTCATTGATGGTTCATCTGTTTCGCTCCATGTGGGTCAAGCAGGAATGAGTCAGACGTTGATGAAAAACGTCATGGATCAATTTTTACAGCGTATTGGTATAATTTCGAGTAAAGTGGCAGAAGTGGAGAACGTTGATCTCGCGCCCATCATGACTGCTTTTGAACAAGAAGTATCTTTTCAAGAAGTTCATGCAGGTCGTAATATGAGTTTCAAAAGTTTTTATTTCTTCACTCTGATTGGAATGGCGATTCTCTACGGGACGATGTGGGGGGTCCGCAATGTACAGGATCAGCAAGCAAATCAATCGTCAAATGGTATTCGCTTGTCCTTGATTCCTAGAAAGCAATCGTTAGTTTCAATCGCTAATTTGGCAGCAAGCTTTACGATTGTTTTGACAGAGATTTATATTATGTTAGCTGTCTTTCGTTTTATCTATCAAGTAGACTTTGGTGAACGTTGGCAATGGTTGATGATTGTTACCGCTCTGGGGTCGTTGTGTGCGATTTTGTTAGGTACATTGGTTGGTAATTTGATACCAAAAATGAATCTGGTGCAAAAGGATAGCATCTTGATTTCAGTGACGATTGCGATGAGCTTTTTTGCTGGTATGATGGGGTCGGAACAAGTGAAGTATTGGATTGATCTTCATATTCCGATTGTTGGTCAATTAAATCTCGTCAACTTGATCAGCGAAAGTTTGTATAAACTTTATTTCTACACTGATTTGGCTAGTTTTTATACCAATCTTCTATGGTTGATCGGATTTATTTTCCTTTTTGCGTTAGGAAATGCTTGGATGGAAAGAGGGGTGCGTTATGACGCTTTATAAAACGATTTGGACATTGCTTAAAGCAAATAAATCGAATTTACTGATAGGTGTAATTATCACTGTTGTTGCCACATTCTTTTTTGCGCAAAATATTGATGTTGAAAATACCTCTCTGCAAGATGCGAAAATCGCCTTGATTAGCGAAGAAGAGTCGCCTGTAGTCGAAGGCCTTCGTAAATATTTGAATGACAAGGAAACAGTCGTTACATTGGATGGAACCTCACAAAAAGAAATCGATGATGCTCTTTATTTTAATCGTGTAAACATTATCTTACATCTGCCTGCAGACTTTACCGAACAAGTCGAAGTAGGAAAGATGCCGACGATCAAGATACAGAGTCGCCCAGATGCCTTTTCTAAAACAGTTGTTACACAGCAAGTGAACACCTTTTTGCAAACACTGATTCTGTTTCAAGAAGAAGATAAAACAATCGATGCAGCTATGGAACAGACACAAATGGCACTCTCGGTTACTGGAGAAGTTGAGCTAAGTGCGGGATATAGTCAGCGGATGAAAAAGCTGTTGACGGGCACAACCTTTAATTTCTTGTCTTATGGGTTGTTTCTATCCATTTTTAGCGGTTTCAGCGTCATCAATCTAGCGTTTAATCGCAAAGAGATCAGTAAACGAAACCAGAGTGCGCCCATTACCAAACGAAACTTGAATCGCAAAGTAACCTTTAGTTTGATTAGTTACTCGCTGCTGTTGTTCAGTGGCTTCTTACTTCTAATGGTTCTGTTAGTGATCCACACCTCGTGGGATATAACGGTATGGTATCATATTTTAAATACTTTCTTGTTTTTATTGCCGGTCATTAGCTTTTCGGCTTGTATCACTTCATTGGTAAAAAACTCAGAAACCAGCGGTGGGATCAAAGATATTTTTATCACAGGCAGTTGCTTTATCGGTGGGGTGTTTGTACCAGCAGAATACTTGCCAGAAATGGTTAGCAAAATAGCGGCATTCACACCAACATATTGGTTTGTTCAAAATAATAACTTGATCAGTGAAACACTCAGTTACAATCAAACATTTGCAGAATCTTTTTGGTTCAATGGTTGTGTCTTAGTTGCTTTTGCTGCGGTGTTTTCAATGATCCAATTTATTTTGGGTAAAGAAAGAAACTATCGATGGCAACCCAATTGGGCAAAGAATTAACTGCATAGTAAAAAAAGGACTGTGACAAAAGTCGTGTCACAGTCCTTTTTTCCGAATAAACGGTGTTCCAGATGTAGCTTCTGACACAACCTCTTTTATTAACACCAAAACAACTGTTTAGTTGTGGTTATTGTGATATCAAAAGGTCGTTTTTCCATTTCTTCTCCATCTTCTTGACCATGTTGCGGTGTTGTTGAAACGATACGTAATCTGTTTGTTGTGTAGTGATGGAAATATTTCGATTTCAATTGTTTTTTCTGTATAAGTAAAAGAATGAGCCACAAGATTTTAAAGAAATTGATTCGTTCGACCACGACAAAATCAATGACTGGTTTAGACGCATCAGCAGTTGGAACAATCGCGATTCCTCCGCCAAAAAAAGGATGCTTCGTTGCTGTACATAAAAATGCGTTTGAAAAACTTAATTGTTTTCCTCCTGCATCTACCAGAATTGGAAATCCTTTTTGAGTGAATAAAGCACGGAGAATAGAGAATAAATACGAAAATGATCCTAAGTTGTATTTGTTCAATCGCTTTTTTGTGGAAGAATGATTTGTCGCATGGACGATAGCTGCATCTAATCCTATACCGAAATTATTAACAGCTATTCCTTTTTTTTCACTTATTTTTTCTTCATAAGCCATTATGTGGACTTTTTCTGGTGATTGAGCTGCTAAAATCAGCTGAAGTCCTTTTTTGGGATTTTTTGGAAGGCCTGCCCCTCGAGCAAAATCATTTCCAGAACCTGCTGGAATATAAGCAACTGGGAATTCTACTTCCATCTGATAGAAAGTATCAAGTACCTGATGTAAGGTGCCGTCACCTCCTACGATGATCAAAAGGGGGAAAGTATCGATTGTTTTCTGTTCTTCTTCTATCCAAGGAATCAATGTTTCTTTTGCCAAAGTTTCAGCAATCTCAGCATCGTGTCCTTTGTATTCACTATAATGAAGTGTATAGTCAATATGCTTATTTTTTAATACCGGTAAAATTCTTTCTGCTACTTTATAGCCATTTCCGCTGCCTGCCGATGGATTGATCAATATATGATAATGGAATTTCATAATTTCCTCCTGCTATTCAATAAAACAAGATATTTTAATACTCCTGTTTGCTGGTTAACCAATAATTAGCAAGCTTTTTCTATTTTTGAACGAAAGAAACTTGTTTTTTCAAAAAAATCTGTTACAAAATTAATTCTTGGTTATTATAGCAGAAGTCTAGGAAAATGAAAAAGGTCCGAAGACCGAAAAACACAAAAAAGCCTAGCAAGCGCATGATCCATTACTTACGTAAGGAGAAGTTCCAAGGTTCGGCATGTCCACTTAGATCTTCAGCTGCTTGCTAGACCGTTCTCTAGTAAGAGGTTGCTCAAATTCCCACATCCTTTTTTATTTATTTAAGTTTCACAACAATTCTGTTCTTGCAGATCCTACTTCGTCTGCTTTACTGGGAATTCTTATGACCCCTTACACTTACTTTATACCATATCCCACGATTTTTAGCAAACGTTTACATTATTTGAGCTTTTGCTTTTTTTAAAACAGATAAGACGGATTGAAATAAATGAAAAGTCTGTTATAATTATTGTTTGTTTCACATAACCGCGGTTCATCAACCATCCCGCGTTAAAAAAACTAGGAGAAAAGAGGAGAGAAAATGCAAAAAACGAAAAGCAGACAACGGTTATCCGTAATCGTTGTAAATGGCATCATCATGGCTCTTTATCTAGCGTTAACTATTTTAGTTGCGCCTGTATCCTCAGGGCCGATCCAGTTTCGTATTTCAGAAAGTTTGAATCATTTAGTTGTCTTTAACCGTAAATTGCTTTGGGGAGTTTTAGGCGGGGTCATCGTCTATAATGCCTTCTTTGGTTTTGGTATCATGGATGTGGTTTTTGGTGGCGGCCAAACATTGCTTTCTTTAGGCCTGACAGCTTTATTGCAAAACAAAGTGAAAAATGTAAAGATGCGTTTAGTATTGAACACGATCTTCTTTACCATCAGCATGGGACTGATTGCTTATATGTTAGTTCCAACAGGTGGCCAAGCATTTTGGACAACCTATGGCACGCTTGCATTAAGTGAGTTTATCGTCATGGCTGTTTCAGCACCATTGATGTATTATTTAGATCGCGCGCTTGATTTTGAAAAGCGTGTCTAATTATAAAAAGCGAAAAAAGAAAGCAGATTAGCTGTTTTCTTTTTTCGCTTTTTGATTATGCTTCTTGGTTTTGCAAATTTTCAATTTCTACCACTTTATAATTCTTTTTCTCTAAGTGGTTGACGATCGTTTCACATACTTTCGCTTCAGTGTTAGCCGGTAGCGTGATCAATGTACGTCGAATGTATTCGTCTTTTTCAATATCAAGAGTAATACAGCTGGCAATGCTGCTGTGTTTTGAAATGATTTTTGCAATAGCAGCCAAATCTCCTTGCTTTCCTGTGGAAGCAATTGTCAGTACATAGCTTCCTTGTTCTACGCTCCAAGATTGAGAGAGCATATTAAGCAACGTACTATGTGTCAAAATACCATAAAAATGATTTTCACTGTCAAGGACAGCAATATAAGGAAGCTCTTTGATCGTAAAGAATACTTTGAAGAAAGAAGTATCCAGGTAAATGAACTTTGTAGCGTTTTTCAAAAGATGAGTGACAGGAAGCGTCATATCACCGCCATTTGCTTTATGACGATAGATATGCATTTTGTAAATGTTTCCACGGAAAATATTACCTGAAGAATCTAAGATCGGCACACAACGGTATCCGGAAGTTTCTAAAATTTTTAATGCTTCTTCTAATGTACTAGTCTCTGTAACGGTTGTCAGATCTTTTTTCTTATATACAAGTGTTTTTAATAGCATCGCTATACCTCCAATTGTCTCATTTTAGCTTAATTTCAAATTAATCATATCATAATTTTATCCAAAACAATAGATAGTTTATTTCACAAATTGACAAGTAAAAAGTTACGTGATACTGTTATGAAGTATAAGTCTGATTCTCAGCAAGGGGGCAGAAGTAAATGGCAAAGAAAAAAGTAGCACTCGCTTGTTCCGTTTGTGGGTCTCGCAACTACACAAAATCAGTCAGTGAAGGAAAAAGCGGCGAACGTTTGGAAATCAATAAGTTTTGTAAATATTGTAATCAATATACATTACATAAAGAAACGAAATAAACAGTAGCAAGGGAGGTTGTCTCATGAAATTTCTAAAAAGCGTAAAAGATGAAATCAAACAAGTAACTTGGCCAAGCAGAAAACAACTCCGTAAAGATACGTTAGTAGTCATCGAAACTTCTATTATTTTCGGATTGATGTTTTACGTAATGGATACAGCCATCCAAAGTTTATTTGGCTGGATCTTAAAATAACTCGCTAGCCACAACGTACTTTTAGTGCTATAATGAAGCGAAAGAAAAACTTCGGGTGTACTGAGGTTTTTTTATTTTACAATGAAATGAGGAGCCTTCAATGGAATCTTTTGAAAAAAACTGGTATGTCTTGCATACATATTCAGGATATGAAAACAAAGTAAAAGCAAATATCGAATCTCGTGCGCAAAGTATGAAAATGGCCGACTTTATTTTCCGTGTCGTTGTTCCTGAAGAAAAAGAAACTGAAGTCAAAAATGGGAAAGAAAAAGAAATCGTTCATAAAACATTCCCAGGATACGTACTTGTTGAAATGATCATGACAGACGCTTCATGGTATGTTGTCCGCAACACACCTGGTGTGACAGGATTCGTTGGTTCACACGGAGCCGGAAGCAAACCAGCACCATTACTTCCAGAAGAAGTCAATCATATCTTGCGTTCTATCGGTATGAGCCTGCGACAAAATGATCTAGAAGTAGAAGTTGGCGAAGTCGTGAAAATCATCGAAGGCGCATTTGCTGGATTAGAAGGACAAGTAACAGAAGTTGACGGAGAAAAAGAAAAATTGAAAGTCAACATCGATATGTTTGGACGTGAAACAAGTACAGAACTTGATTTCGATCAAGTAGATAAAATCGATTAATAAAGAGACTTGAAATGTCGATCATATGATTGGCCTTTCAAGTCTTTCTTTTTTCTATATGGAAAGGAAGAGGTGTATGACAGAACCAATCAAAAATTTATGCAAACATGCGGCTACAGCAGCTTTAGTCCTTATCAGTTTGTTTGCGTTAAGTGGTTGCCAGACGACGAAGATAAATACTACTGAAGTTTCTGATAAAGAAAAAACGGCAGAATCCAGTAAAGTGATAGAAAAAACCACTATTCCAACACTATTTTTCCACGGCTACAGCGGGACAGAAAATTCCTTTAAAGGGATGTTGCGGCGTTTGGAAAAAAATCAGCAAGCAGTAAAAGAATTGGTTTTAACAGTAGGAACAGATGGACAAATACAAGCAACAGGAGATTTGTCTGGAAAAGCAGATAATCCGATGGTCCAAGTATTGTTTGAAGATAATAAAAATAACGAGTGGAATCAAGCAGAATGGATCAAATCTTGTCTTTTGTATCTGAAAGAAAACTACGGCATAGATAAAGTCAACATAGTGGGGCATTCCATGGGAGGAGCTAGTGCACTACGCTATTTAGGAACGTATGGACAGGATACGTCATTGCCACAAGTTCAGACATTAACAGCAATTGGCGCGCCTTTTAATGATTTTGTCGATGACAGTGCGCAGTCTCTGACAGATGAGTTAGCAAAGGGGCCTGCTGTCGTTTCTAACCGCTATCAAGATTACCAGCAAATGATCGGTAATATTCCTATAACCACTCGATTTTTCTTGATTGCTGGTCAACTAGATGAAACAGACTTGAGTGATGGAACAGTACCGTTAAACAGTGCATTAGCGGTCTATGCGTTGTTGAAGCAACGCGGAAATGAAATAGAGGAAAAAGTAGTGACAGGTGAAAATGCCTCTCATAGTATGCTTCATGAAAACCAAGAAGTAGATCAGCTTGTAAGTCGATTTATTTGGAAAGAATAGCGATAAAAGTATCTGAGAGTAAATGTTTGCTTACTTTTTGTAAGTTTAGTATGATTTATATGTAATCAAGAAGATGAAAGAAGGATCTACTATGACTTATCATACAAGTAATGAAGAACATCCAATCGATATTGTAAACATTGCCTCACTAGAAGGTCGTGTAAAAGAGCGCATGGAAGCAGGAGCTTTTGGCTATATTCGCGGTGGTTCTGAAGATGAGTGGACGATGAAAGAAAATACGACTTCTTTTAATACAAAGAAAATCATGCCACGGATATTACGCGGAATCGACTCAGCCGATTTGCATACATCTGTTTTCGGAATTGAATTAGATACACCGATTATCCAAGCGCCATCAGCGGCCCAAGGATTGGCACATGAAAAAGGGGAAGCTGATACAGCTAAAGGAGTAGCTGCTGCTGGATCAATCTTTTCCATCAGCACTTATGCAAATACGACAATCAAAGACGCAGCCGATGCAGCGCCAGGCGCACCGCAGTTTTTCCAATTATATATGAGTAAAGACGACAGATTCAATGAGTTCATTTTGAACAAAGCAGTAGAAGCAGGGGCTAAAGCTATCATTTTAACGGCAGATTCAACGCTCGGTGGTTACCGTGAAGAAGACGTCATCAATCAATTCCAATTTCCATTACCAATGCCTAACTTAGCTGCTTATAGCGAACAAAGTGCAAGTGGTAATGGCGAAGGAAAAGGAATCGCAGAAATTTATGCAGCTGCAAAACAAGGCTTGACACCAGATGACATCAAAACAATCAAAGAAATCACCCATCTTCCAGTTATCGTAAAAGGAATACAATCGCCAGAAGATGCAGTAATCGCTATCTCTGCAGGGGCAGATGGTATCTGGGTATCCAATCATGGTGGACGTCAATTAGATGGAGGTCCTGCTTCCTTTGAAGTATTGCCAAAAATTGCCGAAGTAGTCAACAAACGTGTACCAGTGATTTTCGACTCTGGTGTCCGTCGAGGAGAGCATGTCTTCAAAGCTCTGGCAAGTGGTGCTGACTTAGTTGCGATTGGCCGACCAGTGATTTATGGGTTGAATCTAGGTGGGGCAGAAGGAGTAACATCTGTTTTTGAACACCTGAACAAAGAATTGTTGATCACGATGCAACTTGCAGGAACAAAAACGATCGATGAAGTAAAAAATACGAAATTGATGGATTAATAAAAAACGAAGAGAAGGGCAATTAGTCCTCTCTTCGTTTTTTGTTATGAAGATAACTAATCTCTTAATACTCGAAATTAAGGAGCTTTATCACGCCCTCTTATTTAAAATCTCTTCCGCAAGTCGTTTAGCAGTTGGCGTAACAGCTAAGCCACCTTCTGCTGTTTCTTTGAAAATCGACGGCATTTGACGTCCGACTTGGTACATTGCAGCAACGACTTCATCCGGCGGAATGACACTTTCGATACCCGCTAATGCCATATCAGCAGAGATAAAAGCTTGAGAAGAGCCTAAAGCATTACGTTTGACACACGGGACTTCAACTAAGCCTGCAACGGGATCGCAAATCAGTCCCATCATATTTTTCAATGTAATGGCTACTGCTTGTGCTGCTTGATGAGGAGTCCCATTTTTTGCACAAACCAAAGCTGCTGCTGCCATTGCACTTGCAGAACCAACTTCTGCTTGACATCCCCCTTCTGCACCACTGATAGAAGCGTTGTTTGCGATAACTAACCCGAAAGCGCCAGCGGTAAATAAGAATTCCAATTGCTGTTCATGTGTTAAATCAAGCCGATCTCGGACAGCCATCAGCACACCAGGAACAACACCCGCGCTTCCGGCAGTCGGTGTAGCACAAATCAACCCCATTTTTGCATTGACTTCATTAACAGCTACAGCATTGCGTACAGCTTTTAAGATTGTTTCTCCACTTAAAAAGTCTGCCTCATTTAAATAATCATCTAATTTTTTTGCATCACCACCGGTAATTCCTGTGACGGAGGTGACACCTTCTTTTCCCTCGTTGATTGATTGTTCCATTACTGAGAGGTTTTTTTCCATGATCTCGATGATGTGACTACGGGAACGGCCACTCATTTCCATTTCAACTGCAATCATCAATTCTGCTACACTTGGATAAGCTTTTGCTTGATCTACTAATTCTTCAATCGATAAAAACATTTTTTTAGCTCCTTAATCGAAATAATTTACGCTGTCGATATTTGGCAGCTGTTTGAGTCTTTTTACCGTTTCTTCTACTTGAGGATCATCTACTTCAATTATCATAATGGCATTTTCACCTTTTGATTCCCGTGTCACTGTCATAGTGCCGATATTCGTATTGGTCTCAGAAAGTATACTAGTCACTTTAGCAATCATACCTGGAACATCTTGGTGGACAACGATCAAGGTAGGAGTACCCATGCTTAAAGAAATTTTGAATCCATTCAATTCAGAAATCTGGATATTGCCACCGCCGATCGAAATGCCGGTGACTGAAAGCTTTCGTGTTCCTTTTTTTAGAAGCATCTTTACAGAGTTTGGATGTTCGGCTTTTTCACTCTTAGGAACAAACAAGACTTCCATACCGGCTTCATATGCCAATTTCAAAGAATCAGCTAAACGTTCATCATCGGGTTCCATCCCTAACAGACCGCCAACTAATGCAATATCTGTTCCGTGCCCCCGATAGGTTTTTGCAAATGATTCATATAGATAAATATCTACAGAATCAGGTTGTTCGCCAAATATACTACGTATGATTTTCCCGATTCTAGCAGCTCCGGCAGTGTGAGAGCTACTTGGACCAATCATCACAGGTCCAATAATATCAAAGACACTTCTATACCTTAAATCTTTCATTTTCTCCACCTCATTTTGTTATGTAGGAATCTTTGTACAAGGGTCTAAAAAACCGTGTTATTGTTTGCTTTCATCTGTTGAACCATGCTAGCGCAAGTGTAACATAAAAGAAGAAATGGGAACGAAAAATTGTTGTTTTTTTAGAATAAATTTAGCGTTTATTCAAGCAAAATGTAAAAATAGCAGAAAAAAATCTTGAAAAAACAAATAAATTTGCTATACTGTACCAGTGTGCATTGTTTTGCACATTATTTGTCTGGATTTTTTCAGATCAGATAAAACGTGGGAGGAGAAATATGCATCTCCAATTAACCACATCACGGACTTAAGGAGGTATGTCTCGTGGCAAAGAAAGTAGAAAAAATCGTTAAATTGCAAATTCCTGCAGGTAAAGCAACTCCAGCTCCACCAGTAGGTCCTGCACTAGGTCAAGCGGGTATCAATATCATGGGATTCACAAAAGAATTCAACGCTCGTACAGCTGATCAAGCAGGTTTGATCATTCCGGTTGTTATTTCTGTATACGAAGACCGTTCATTCACATTCGTTACAAAAACACCGCCAGCTGCTGTTCTATTGAAAAAAGCAGCTAAAATCGAAAAAGGTTCAGGCGAACCAAACAAAAATAAAGTTGCGAAAGTTTCTAGCGATCAAGTAAGAGAAATCGCTGAATTAAAAATGGAAGACCTAAACGCAGCTAACGTTGAAGCAGCAATGCGCATGGTTGAAGGAACTGCACGAAGCATGGGGATCACTGTAGAATAATCTCTACACCCTAAGACAGCAGCTTCTCAGTTGGCTCTATATTGAAAGATATAGAACACGTGGGAGGTACAACCGTTATAACCACAATCAAGGAGGAACCAAAATGGCTAAAAAGAGCAAAAAAATGCAAGATGCATTAAAAAAAGTTGATTCAAGTAAAGTTTATCCTGTTGCTGAAGCAGTAGCTTTAGCAAAAGAAACAAACATTGCAAAATTTGATGCAACAGTTGAAGTTGCATACCGTTTGAACGTAGACCCTAAAAAAGCAGACCAACAAATCCGTGGTGCTGTTGTATTACCAAACGGAACTGGTAAAACACAAACTGTTTTAGTTTTTGCTAAAGGAGACAAAGCAAAAGAAGCTGAAGCAGCTGGTGCAGATTTCGTAGGTGACGACGACATGGTTCAAAAAATCCAAAACGGATGGTTTGACTTTGACGTAGTTGTTGCAACACCTGATATGATGGCTACTGTAGGTCGTCTAGGACGAGTATTAGGACCAAAAGGCTTAATGCCAAACCCTAAAACTGGTACAGTTACAATGGACGTAACAAAAGCAGTAAACGAAGTGAAAGCTGGTAAAGTAACTTACCGTGTGGACAAAGCTGGAAATATCCATGTACCAATCGGAAAAGTTTCATTTGACGATGAAAAATTAGTTGAAAACTTTGCAGCAATCCATGATGTATTGCTAAAAGCTAAACCATCAGCAGCTAAAGGTCAATACATGAAAAATGTAACGATCACAACAACATTTGGACCTGGTATCCATGTTGACCAAGCTTCTTTCTAATTAAATATTAGAATGTTGATTGATCCAACTGAAAAATAATTCTTGACTCAACTAGTTTAGCATGCTAAGCTAGTTGAGGTTAATAATTAACTTGTACCGAAGACAGTAGGTGGCATCAAGCCTTAATTTCCTACCGAGGACGTTTATTGAATATATTCAATAGTCCCTCTATGTCTGCGGTGGCATAGAGTTTTTTATTGTGAATCACTATGAACGAAGTGAAGAGATGATGAACAATACTGGTTGAGCAAAGCGAAAGGAGTTTCCTTTCGAGCAAAGCGAGTAGAATCACTATGAACGAAGTGAAGAGATGATGAACAATACTGGTTGAGCAAAGTAACTATAAAAGTGATTTGCCTTTTCAGTGCAAAAAAACTCTTCCATCAAAATTCAGGAGGTGAAACTCAAAAATGAGTGAAGCAATTATCGCAAAAAAAGCAGCAATCGTTGATGAAGTAAGCGAAAAATTTACAGCAGCTGCATCAGTAGTAGTCGTTGACTACCGCGGATTAACAGTTGATGAAGTAACACGTTTACGTAAACAACTTCGTGATGCTAACGTAGAAATGAAAGTTATCAAAAATTCTATTCTTTCACGTGCAGCTAAAAAAGCTGGCCTTGAAGGCATGGACGAAGTATTCACTGGACCTACAGCTGTTGCATTCAGTAACGAAGATGTAGTCGCACCAGCGAAAATCATGGACGAATTTGCTAAAGAAGCAAAAGCATTAGAAATCAAAGGCGGTATCATCGAAGGTAAAGTCTCTTCATTGGAAGAAATCACAGCATTGGCAAAATTGCCAAATCGCGAAGGACTTCTATCTATGTTGCTATCTGTACTACAAGCGCCAGTCCGCAACGTGGCTTACGCTGTCAAAGCAGTGGCAGACAAAGAAGATGGAGATGCAGCTTAATTGCCGCATAAAGCATTAAATAAAAAAGAACAATTAAACGGAGGAAATTATAATGGCATTGAACATTGAAAACATCGTTGCTGAGTTAAAAGAAGCAACTATCCTAGAACTTAACGACCTAGTTAAAGCTATTGAAGAAGAATTTGGCGTATCTGCTGCTGCTCCTGTAGCTGTAGCTGCTGCTGGTGGCGCTGCTGCTGCTGAAGAACAAACAGAATTCACTGTAGAATTAACTGCAGCTGGAGACCAAAAAGTTAAAGTTATCAAAGCAGTTCGTGAAGCAACTGGTTTAGGCTTGAAAGAAGCTAAAGCTGTAGTTGATGGCGCTCCTGCACCAGTTAAAGAAGGCGTATCTAAAGAAGAAGCTGAAGAATTGAAAGCTAAACTTGAAGAAGTTGGCGCATCTGTAACTGTTAAATAATTTTTACTATTTAAAAGCACTGAGATCCTATGTTGGATTTCGGTGCTTTTTTGTTTTTATGTTAAACTATTATTTAATGAATATAGATTTTTTTCAGGAGGAAATATGAAAAAGAAAATAATCCGATTGATGTTGATCACGTTGGGAATCATTCTGATACTGGTAGTGGGCTATCGGTTGTATTTAGAATATCAGACAGACATCCAATTATTTTTAAATCCGAGAGCGAGTAAGGCAGAGCTACTCGCACATATTCGTTCGCATGGGACTTTTGCATCGATACTCTTGATCGTATTGACAGCGGTGATGTGTGCTGTTCCAGGTATTCCTACTTCAGTAGTTGGAGTCATTGCTGGTTTGAGCTTTGGACCACTGACAGGTGCGATCATCAACATTTTGGGTAATGCTCTTGGTAACATCACTGCAATTTTCCTTATGCATCGCTTAAAATTTTTAGATAAGAAAACCGAAACGAATCATTGGGTGCAAGCAATCCGACAAATGAAACATCCAAAAATAGGTGTAATGTTAGGCTATATGATACCGGTTATTCCATCTTCTATGGTCAATTTTGCTGCAGATGCGATGAAATTGCCTCTACAGCAAATCATATTGTCGATCGTGATTGGAGTCATCCCTTCGTCTGTGTTGTATGCGTGTGGTGGAGAAGCTCTGTTTCACGGATATAACAAAACTGCAGTCACGTTGGTTGCAAGTGTTACTGTGCTAGTAGGGTTAGTTGTCTTCATTTATAAAGATCGCAAGAAAAAACAAGGAAAACAAAGACAAAAATAATAAGTGTGGCGAATAGTTGTATTTTTCTATTTCCAATCTTTTCCATAAGTTGTAAACTAAGATAGGAAATGGGGGAAATCAATGGAGAGTAAAGAAAAAACACCTTTAACAACGTCGCTTATTTTATTATTATCAATCACTTGCGGTGTCGTTGTTGCCAATATGTATTACATCCAGCCGATTGGAACAAAAGTAGCAGCTAGTTTATCTGTTAGCACAAGTGCAGTCGGGATATTAACAATGTTGACTCAGTTAGGCTATGCACTAGGGCTACTGTTTTTAGTTCCTTTAGGGGACGTGGTGGATCGTCCAAAATTAATTATACGAATGGCAGCGTTATCTGCTATCTCGCTGTTGGCCGCTTTTTTTGCGCCTTCGTTTGCGTTATTTGCATGCGCTTCTTTTTTAATAGGATTACTTTCGATCGTGCCGCAAATCATCATTCCTTACGGTGCGGTACTAGCGGGACCAAAAGCAAGAGGGAAGGTCATGGGTACATTGCTTAGCGGTTTACTCGTGGGGATTTTGCTTTCTCGGACGGTATCTGGTATTGTTGCCAGTCTTTTTTCTTGGCGGATGATCTATTTATTTGCTTTATGTGCAGTCGGAATTCTTACACTTCTGCTTTACTGGAAAATGCCGCGTTCTGTCCAGCAAAGTAGTACAGCTGTTTCATACCTTGATTCACTTAAAAGTTTGCCGCATTTAGTTGCTTCTCAACGTCTATTAAGAGAAGCGGCAGTCAGTGGATTTTTCATGTTTGGAACATTTTCGATCTTTTGGTCTACGTTGATTTTTTATATCAGCAGTCCCGCCTACAATTGGGGAACATTCGAAGCAGGGATATTAGCGATTTTTGGTTTGTCTGGAGCAGTTGCTGCACCTATCGTGGGACGACTGGCAGATTCTTATTCTGAAAGAAAAATCGTGTATATGGGACTTGTTATGCAAACAATAAGCTTTATTGCTTTATTGGTTGGCGGAAGCCATTTGGCCATTTTGCTTTTAGCTATTATTTTATTAGACGTCGGGAATCAATTTGGTCAAGTCGCCAATCAAACACGAGTACAAGGGCTAGGTGAAGCAGCAAGCAACCGAAATAATACTGTATTTATGTTTATGTACTTTATTGGAGGTGCGGCTGGTTCATTGCTAGGGACGACAATGTGGCAGCAGTATGGCTGGTTAGGTGTAACGGTTAGCGGTCTTGTTTTTCAAGGATGTGCGTTCTTCTTTCAAACAGTTGTTTTTAAAGGAAAGAGAAATCTCGAAAATAAAAAATAGACGAAAAGAGGTTGTGAAAAGCTGTTCTGCATCAAGTAATAAGAATAGCCAAATAAAAATAGCTCCTCATATTTTGCCGTTTTTTGAGCTAATACCGAAGGTCAGCTAATTGGACACCATTTATTCAGAAGAAGGAGTTGTGACAAAAATTTTGTCACAGCTCCTTTTTTTCAACTATTCAATCAAACGTTTATTTTGGTTCAATCTCAATGACTCGTTGCACAAGATCTTGATAAAATTCTTGTTCATGAGAGACGATGATTACTGTTCCTGGAAATTTCTGTATCCCGTCTTGTAAGCTTTCTTTCGTTTCTTGATCGATATGGTTCGTCGGTTCATCGAGAATCAGTAAATTGCCTTGGTTCATTGTCAACTGTGCAAGTTTCACCTTAGTTTGTTCCCCACCACTTAATGTAGTGAGAGGTTCACTTGCTAATTGATTAACTAACCCTGCTTTAGCTAGTTGGCGACGTAATTCTTTGATAGTCGCTTTTGGAAATTGACTGCTTAAATATTGTAGTGGTGTTTCTAATGGATTTTCCCAGTACAGATCTTGTGAAAAGTAATTGATTTTTGTGTTATCTGGGAAGTGGAAATCGCCACTTATTTTTTCAATCTCACCGATCAGTGTTTTTAATAAAGTAGATTTTCCAATCCCGTTGAAGCCTCGAATGGCAATATTTTCACCAAAGCGGATGGTCAAATTGATGGGTGCAAGTAGCGGTCGATCATATCCGATGACTAAATCAGTTGTTTCCACTGCTAATGTCGTGACAATAGGCGAGAATGGAAAATCAAAGACAGCTTTACTTGCTGAAGCTGGAGGCGTCAGCCGTTCGATTTTATCTAATTGTTTTTGTCGGCTTTTTGCCATCGTTGATCGGGAACCGGCTTTGTATTTTCGAATATAAGCTTCGGTCTTTTCGATTTGTTTTTGTTGAGCATGATATTGGCGCAAATAGCTTTCGCGATTTTGTTCCTTTTGTTTCAATGCTTGTTTTAGATGGCCAGTATACTTAGTAATCTTTCCAAACTCGATGTCTGCGATATGGGTGGTGATCTGATCAAGAAATTCTTGGTCATGGGAAATCACGATATACGCACCGTCAAAATCCTGAAGAAACTGCGTCAGCCATTGGATATGCTGATCATCTAAGTGATTGGTTGGTTCATCTAAGATCAGAACATCTGGGTTTTCTAAAAGTAGTTTTGCTAAAATCACCTTTGAACGTTGTCCACCACTTAGATTTTTCAACAGTGAATCTAAACCTAAGACATCGATCCCCAACCCGCTGCTCATCTCAGAAACTAAGGTGTCGATTTGATAAAACACTCCTTGGTCTAATTCCGTTTGGAGTTTCCCAGCTTTTTCCAGCAAGGAATCATCGAAGGTCTCGCTATATGTTTGGTAAAGAAAAGCAATTTTTTCTTCCTTTTCGTATTCTTTTGCGTACGCAGTTTTTAGAAATTCTTCGATTGTTAATGTTTCATCGACTTCCACATATTGATCGAGGTAACCTTTGTGAATATTTTTTTGCCAATGGATCTGTCCGTCATCTGGTAAGATCTCACCAGTGATGATTTTAATCAATGTACTTTTACCGGCTCCGTTTTGTCCAATCAGCCCAAGATGTTCGCCAGCATTTAATTGCAGATCGACACCTTCATAGAGGATTTTGTCGCCAAATTGCTGGGTAATGTTGTTTAATGTCAGTATACTCATAATAACTCCTTTTTCATAAAAAAACTGCAGACATAAAGCGTCCACAGTGAATCACTTGCTTGGTTTTCATGCAACATGGATTGTTTGATTGAACCATCTTATGAAACCTAACACGGATTCCTATTTATTGTCAAGAAAATGAAAAAAATGCAATTTGGTCTATACTAATTATTGTAAAAAGAAAAAAAGAATGCTATAATTGGGCTATACCAAAATACAAAGGAGCAATCACTATGGAAATCATTCGTGTAAAAAACGCTGAAGAAGGCGGAAAAAAAGCATTTGAAATCATCAAAGAAGGTATGAACAAAGGTGCAAAAGTATTAGGATTGGCAACAGGAAGCACACCAGTTACTTTATATAAAGAAATGACTTCAAGCGATTTGGATTTCAGTGAAATGACTTCTGTAAACTTAGATGAGTACGTTGGACTAGGCGGTTCAGATGAACAAAGCTACCGTCATTTCATGGATGTCCAATTATTTGATAAAAAACCATTCAAAGAAACGTTTGTACCAGATGGAAAAGCAGAAGATCTGGAAGCAGCATGCAAAAAGTATGATCAAATCATCGATGCACATCCAATCGATATCCAAATCTTAGGAATCGGGCAAAATGGACATATCGGTTTTAATGAACCTGGTGCTTCATTTGACGGAACGACTTCAGTAGTTGACTTAACAGAATCAACAATCAATGCAAACAAACGATTCTTCGATAAAGCAGAAGATGTACCAACAAAAGCTGTTTCAATGGGAATCGGTTCAATTATGAAAAGTAAAGAAATCGTCTTGATGGCATTTGGCGAAAGCAAAGCTGATGCAATCAAAGGGATGATTGAAGGACCTGTAACGAATCATTTACCAGCAAGTGTATTGCAAAACCACGACAATGTTGTTGTGATCATCGATGAAGAAGCAGCAAGTAAGTTGTAATTTTCAATAGTAGGCTAAAGAGGTTGTGAAATCAGCGTTTTGACCTGAGTATTAGAGAAGACAAAGGAAAAATAGCTCCCCATATTTTGCCGTTTGTTGAGCTAATACCGAAGGTCAGCAGATTGAACACCGTTTATTCATAAAAAGGACTATGACAAAAATTTTGTCACAGTCCTTTTTTCGTAAGAGGTAAAAATTGCACTTTTTTTGTCTGCTCCTTTCAGACATGATATATTGGACTGGAGGGTGTTTAGATGAATGATATGGTATTGACAATTCCAGAGATTATTTTACGTTTAGGGATCGCTATGCTATTTGGTGGAGCAATCGGTTTTGAACGACAATATAAAAATCGTCCAGCAGGTATGCGTACGCATATTTTAGTTTGTATGGGAGCATGTATCATTGCATTGATCCAAGTTGAGATCGCTAGTGGTGCATTAAGAGATGCTTTAGAGTATCCACAGCTTGCTGGAACGATTCGTTCAGATGAAGCAAGGCTGATTGCTCAAGTGGTGAGTGGTGTCGGTTTCTTAGGCGCGGGAACGATCATCGTCACGAAACAATCGGTGACGGGACTTACGACTGCCGCTTCTTTATGGGCTATTGCTGGATTAGGGATCGCCATCGGCATGGGTTACTATTCCATTGCGATCATCAGTTTTATCGGGATTGCTATTGCACTCACAGTAGTGAAACGCGTGATCCATGTACCTACGACTAAAAAGTTAGAAATCCAATTTATCCATAGAAAAGAAACCAAAGATTTTCTTACCGATTATTTTGAAGAGAAAAATATCGTAATCGAAGATGTGAATTTTGATGTAAAATTCGTTGATGACTACCGAGTGTACAAAAATATCTATACGATTGATCTTCCAAAAGGGCTCACTTATGCCGATGTGATCGAGGAGTTGTCCGTACACAAAAATATCACAAAGTTGCATTTAGTCAGTATTGCGCAATAAATGATCTGAGGTTGTAAAATAGATGTCCTACATCAAGTAATAAGCCCAGCCAAATAAAAATAGTTCCTTATATTTTTCGTTTGGCTGGGCTTATTACGAAGATGCAAGCTTTTGAACACCGTTTATTTGGAAAAAGGGACTGCAGTATAATTTTTGTCACTACTTCAAACCGTGTTTTTGTTTAAGTACTCGTCTACTCATTAAAATATGTTTATTTTTTTTGTTTTTTTTAAGCAAATGAAAATCTCAGCGCGTAACTCTTTGTTAAATGATAGAATAGAAGTATCAAAGGACCTTGGAGGAGATGTATGCAATCACTTTTTAAACAATCAAAACTATTTTTCTGGACAGTGGAGCTAGTACTCACGATCATCGGCGTGTACTTTATTTTACAAATGCCGAATATTTTTAGTCCAATATTGAAAATGCTTTCGGCAATTTTTTTACCATTGCTTGTTGCTGGTTTTATCTATTATATGTTCGATCCAATCGTTGTTTTTCTCGAAAAGCATCGGATCCCGAGAGTGTTCGGTTTTTTATTGACGTTTTTGGTCGTAATCATTTTAGTTGTTTTAACTGTCATGAATGTAGTGCCTCAGTTAATGGAACAGACAATTCAATTGACCCAGAGCTTGCCGACGTATGCAGATGAAACAAGCAAATGGTTAAATGAATTGGCGCAGCGGGAAGAGTTTAAAAATTTCAATTTGGAAGAACAATTAGCATCAGCAAATTTATCTCTTAGTAATTTGTTCAATATCATATTAGTCAGTTTATCTGCAAGTGTCTCAAAAATCATTTCATTTATGATGCAATTTTTTATTTTGTTATTTACCGTTCCATTTATTTTGCTATTTATGTTCAAGGATGGGCACAAATTTATTGATGCGTTGTCTCACTTCTTTCCGAAAGCGATTCGTAAAGAGTTACGCCAAACGGTAAAAGAATTAAACGAAACATTATCTGCCTATATCAGCAGTACGATCTTAGATGCTTTGATTATTGGTGTAATGAGCTTTTTGGCAATGAGAATATTCGATCAGCCTTATAGCTTGTTGCTTGCGGTCATTTGCGGAATTACGAATATTATCCCGTATGTCGGCCCTTTTATTGGAGCGGTACCAGCAATCATTGTCGGTTTGTTTATCTCTCCATTTCAAGCTTTGTATATGGCGTTGTCGATTTTAGTGATCCAACAATTAGATGGAAATTTGATCAAGCCGTTGTTATTTGGGAAATCAATGAATATCCATCCTTTGACGATCATCTTGGTATTGATTGGAGCAGGAAGTGTCGCAGGAATATTAGGCATGCTGATTTGCATACCTGTCTATGCAGTGATTAAGACGATAATATTAAATATCCGGAAAATCTATTTATTGAGAAGAATGGAACATGTTTCGGAAAAGTTAGACAGTCCAAAAGTGCTGGAAGAAACAAGTGAATAAGCATAAAAAAGAGTTCAGTGTACATTTAAAATATCTGTACGCTAAACTCTTTTTATTTTTCGAAAAATTTTTGAATTAAAATAAATCCTTATTCCAATCCAATCAAATAATCGTCGTCTTTCATCGCTTCTACATGACCTAACAAATAGCCGTTTCCGACTTGTGAGAAGAAGTCATGGTTGCTTGTGCCTGTTGAAATCCCGTTCATTACGATTGGGTTGACATCATTGGCAGTATCTGGAAAGAGTGGATCCATCCCTAGGTTCATCAATGCTTTGTTGGCATTATAGCGTAGGAATGTCTTGACTTCTTCTGTCCAGCCGATTGGATCGTATAATTCTTCTGTATAACGTTCTTCGTTTTCGTAAAGCTCATAAAGAAGATTGTACATCCAGTCTTTTAACGTTTCTTGTTCTGCTTCAGGTAACTCGTTGAATCCTAATTGGAATTTGTAACCGATGTAGGTTCCATGTACAGATTCATCTCGGATGATTAGTTTGATGATCTCTGCTACGTTAGCCAATTTGTTGTTTCCTAAATAATAAAGAGGAGTATAAAAACCTGAATAGAACAAGAATGTTTCTAAAAAGACGCTGGCAATTTTCTTTTCTAGCGGTGTACCGTGTTTGTAGATTTCATTGATACGCTCAGCTTTTTTTTGCAGATAAGGATTCGTATTTGTCCAGTCAAAAATTTCTTCGATTTCTTTTTTCGTATTCAGTGTACTAAAAATAGAAGAATAACTTTTGGCATGAACGGATTCCATGAATTGAATATTGTTCAAAACGGCTTCTTCATGGGGAGTGCGGACATCTTTACGCAACTGATCCATGCCACTTTCAGATTGGACAGTATCTAGCAGTGTCAAACCGCCAAATACATGTCCTACTGTATCTTTTTCCAATTGAGACAATGTACGCCAATCATCTAGGTCATTTGAAAGTGGGATACGTGTATCTAGCCAAAATTGCTCTGTCAGCTTCTCCCAAGTGGATTTATCAATGATATCTTCAATTTCATTCCAGTTTATTGCTTCATAATATGTTTCTGACATGAGAATGCTCCTTTAATTAAAATATGAATAAGCGAATCTATCTATGATATTAGATCACGCAGCTTTCACATTGATTGCTTCCGATTTCTTCTGCATCATCAGTAAAGGTACGTACGTAATAAATGGATTTGATTCCTTTATGGAAAGCGTAATGTCTTAAAATATTCAAATCACGTGTCGTTTGCTTCGTTGTTGTCTTCCATTCATAAATGCCTTCTGGGATTTCAGAACGCATGAATAAAGTCAAACTCATGCCTTGATCGACGTGTTGTTGTGCCGTTGCATAAACATCGATTACTTTACGCATGTCCATATCATAAGCAGAAGTGTAATACGGAATCGTCTCATTGGATAGATAAGGCGCTGGGTAATAAATTTTACCGATTTTCTTCTCTTGGCGTTCTTCGATCATGCGAGTGATAGGATGAATACTTGCACTCGTATCGTTGATATATGAAATTGAGCCATTTGGTGCTACTGCCAAGCGATTTTGATGATACAGTCCATCTTTCATTACTGCTTGTTTCAAAGCATTCCAATCTTCAGCAGTTGGGATAAAAATGCCTTCAAACAATGCTTTGACTTTTTCTGATTTTGGCTGGAATTCTCCAGTTACGTATTTTTCGAAATAAGTGCCGTCAGCATAAGCTGATTTTTCAAAATTATGGAAAACTTGTTTTCTTTCACGAGCGATATTGTTGCTTTCAACAAGTGTCCAATAATTCAACAGCATGAAGTAAATATTTGTAAAGTCTAATGAATCCTCTGAGCCATATTCCATTTGTTCTTTTGCAAGATAAGTGTGTAAGCCCATGGCACCTAATCCAATCGTATGATTCAGCTTATTTCCGTTTTGGATCGGTGGTACGACATCGATATCAGATGCATCTGTAATAAATGTCAATGCACGAGTCATCGTACGCACAGATTGACCAAAGTTAGGGCTTTGCATCAAATTCACGATATTTGTCGAGCCTAAGTTACATGAGATATCTGTTCCTAATACTTCATATTCCTGTTTGCCGTTAATCACAGAAGGCGTTTGAACTTGTAAAATCTCTGAACATAAATTACTCATGATGATCTTGCCATCGATTGGATTCTCGCGGTTCGCTGTATCAATATTGATTACGTAAGGATAGCCAGATTCTTGTTGTAATTTTGAGATTTCATTTTCAAGATCACGCGCTTTGATTTTTTGTTTGCGAATGTTTGGATTTGCAACTAGATGATCATACTCAGCTGTAATATCTACATAAGAGAATGGGACACCATATTCTTTTTCGACACTATATGGACTAAATAAATACATATCTTCGTTTTTACGTGTCAATTCATAAAATTTATCAGGTACGATCACGCCAAGAGAAAGAGTTTTTACGCGAATCTTTTCATCTGCATTTTCTTTTTTTGCTGAAAGGAAAGCAATAATGTCTGGATGGAAAACGTTCAAATAAACCACGCCAGCTCCTTGACGCTGACCTAATTGATTAGAATAGCTGAAACTATCTTCGAATAATTTCATAACTGGAACGACACCACTTGCAGCACCCTCATATCCTTTGATAGGAGCGCCGGCTTCACGAAGATTTGATAAAGTAATCCCTACGCCGCCACCAATACGGGACAATTGCAAAGCAGAGTTGATTGAGCGCCCGATAGAGTTCATATCGTCAGTGACTTGAGTCAAGAAACAAGACACCAATTCGCCCCGACGTTTACGTCCAGCATTCAAGAAAGAAGGTGTAGCTGGCTGATATCGTTGATGGATCATTTCGTCTGCAAGAGCAAGTGCTAATTCTTCATCCCCGTTCGCAAAGTAAAGCGCATTGAAGGCTACTCGATCTTCATAAGTTTCCAGATAAGCGGAACCGTCGTTGGTTTTCAACGCATATTGAGAATAAAATTTGTAAGCAGCCATAAAAGATTTGAAAGAAAAATGTTGCTCGTCCAAAAATTGATATAGCTTTTCAATAAATGATGGTGAATACAATTGAATGAATTCTGCTTCTATATATTCTTGATCGATCAAGTAATTGATTTTTTCCATAATAGATGGAAAAGTCATCGTATTTGGTTTGACATTTTCCTCAAAAAAGGCAACTAAAGCTTCTTTATCCTTATTCAAAGGGATTTGACCATTGACTGGCCGATTGATTTCATTATTCAGCTTGAAATAACTGACATCTTGTAAATTTTTAAGACTCATACGTACGCCCAACCTTCATTTCGTATTTGATGATGCTTGATTACAAATCATTGCATTGTTTTTAAGCTTTAAAAAAGGATTTGGAAGTTTGCGACAAAAACTGGTGCTGTCTCAAGCCCTTCAAATCCATGTATCACGTTTTGATTCTTTTAGTCATGTTAGCTGGCAAGTTTACGCAACTGATCAGGACGGAATCCGATAACTGTTTCTGCATCAGAAGTAATGACAGGAACACTTTGGAATCCTTGTGCTTTCAACCAGTCTACTGCTTCAGGCTGTTCATCGATATTGACTTCTTCAAAAGCAATTTGATTTTCTGTTAAAAACCGTTTGACCATCTTACATTGCATACAATTATTTTTAGAAAAGATTTTTACGTTCATGGTGAGTGCCTCCTCTAACACATTCTTATTATCTATAATAGATAGTATAAAACTCTTAGTAAAAAAGTCAAACAACAAACACTACATATTGTGTTGTGGAAACTGTGGAATACTAAGTTTTGTGTTTTTGAAAAAAGAGCTGAAAACAAGTATCGTGTGGGAAAATAGCAAATTTAATAGAGAAAAAATTGTGGAAAACTATGAAGAAATATTTTTTTCTCATTTTTATCTATCAATACTAAAGATTCGCTCATAATATCACAAGTATAATTGACATTCTCAATTACCGAGAGTATTCTATGTGAGAATGATTCTCATTTATTTGCGTAACACGTAAGAAAATTAGAACATATAATGAATGATTTTAATACATGATTTATTTCACAAGAGAGGAATCAATATGCAGACCTTAGCGCAGGCAAAGCAAAATTTCGTTTATCAAGTCGAACGAATCGAAACAGAAGAAAAAACAAAACGCCATTTGCAAAATATCGGGATCGTTGCCGGAAGTAAAATCGTCGTCGTCAATTTATCAGGCAACAATGCCATTTTACTGGTAAAAAGTCATCGAGTGGCAGTAAGTCGGGAAATACTAGGTCAAATCTTTGTCAATAAAAAGACTGCTTCCTCTGAAAGCTGGACTTCTCTTGATCAATTAAAAGCAGGAGAGACTGGGATCGTCGTAGCAATCCACGGACAAGGCGCAGTGAAGCGACGGTTAATGGATATGGGATTGACGCGAAATGTAAAAATAGTTATCCGAAAACTAGCCCCTCTGGGAGATCCAATCGAACTGACAGTGCGAGGGTATGAACTGACGTTACGAAAGTCAGAGGCCGAACTAATCTTGATACAAAGGGAGGAAAAAGAATGAATATCGCGTTAGTCGGAAATCCAAACAGCGGGAAAACTAGCTTGTTCAATCTCTTGACTGGTTCGAATCAATATGTAGGGAATTGGCCGGGCGTAACAGTAGAAAAAAAAGAAGGATCGTTGAAAAAAAATCCGAACATTCATATTCAGGACCTACCCGGCATCTATTCTTTGTCTCCTTATACACCAGAAGAAGTGATTGCAAGAGATTATTTGGTTCAGGAACAGCCTGAACTGATCATCAACATTATTGATGCTACCAATTTAGAACGGAATCTTTATTTAACTACGCAGTTATTGGATTTAGACATTCCTATGATCATTGGTCTGAATATGATGGATGTCATCAAAAAAGAAGGAAAAAAAATCAATCTAGAAAAGCTTTCCTATGGTCTTGGTGTACCAGTTTTACCAATCAGCGTATTGAAAAATCAAGGAATCGAAAAACTAATCGAAAAGATTCAGGAGTCTGCAAAAAAGCGACCTTCTATTCCTGTTCCCTGTACATATGATCCACGTGTAGAAGCAGCTTTACATGAAATTGAAGATGTACTAGGAGAACAAAGCGGCAAGAAACGCTGGTATGCAATGAAATATTTTGAACGAGATCAGAAGGTAAGAGAGGATTACGAGATAGCAGTTTCTCAGCAAAAAGAGATCGAGCAACTGATCCAGTTAACAGAGAAACTATTGGACGACGATAGTGAGACGATTCTGGTCAATGAACGTTATGAATTTATTACCCAACTATGTACACTCTGTGTTGTGTCAAATGATTCTTTCCAATTATCGATGAGTGACAAAATCGATCAGATTGCAACGAATCGTTGGTTAGCCTTGCCGATCTTCGCATTTGTGATGTGGCTGATCTATTATCTGGCTATTCAAACAGTAGGAACAATGGGGACAGATTGGATCAATGACACATTGTTTGGTACATGGTTACCAGAACATGTTGGCAGATTGTTAGCTGAATGGCAAGTAGCGGGATGGATGCAGGAGCTGATCTTGAACGGCATCATCGCAGGCGTGGGAGCAGTGTTAGGATTTCTACCGCAATTGATCATATTGTTTTTATGCTTGAGCTTTCTGGAAGACTGCGGATATATGGCGAGGATCGCTTTTGTCATGGATCGACTTTTCAGGAAATTCGGTCTTTCAGGAAAATCCTTCATTCCTATGCTGATTGCTACAGGATGTGGAGTGCCAGGCGTCATGGCCAGTCGCACGATTGAAAACGAGCAAGATCGTCGTTTGACGATCATGGTCACAACCTTCATGCCTTGTTCTGCAAAGTTGACGATTATTGCCTTAGTAGCAGGGGCCTTTTTTCCTCATCAATCTTGGGTAGCTCCTTCTGCCTATTTTCTTGGTATGACTGCAATTATTTTCTCTGGAATCAGCTTGAAAAAAACACGTTTGTTTGCTGGAGATACAGCTCCTTTTATCATGGAATTGCCCGCATATCATTTTCCTCAATGGTCAGCGGTCCTAAGACAAACCTATGACCGCAGCAAGTCTTTTGTTAAAAAAGCAGGAACGATTATCTTTGTTTCTAGTATCGTGATCTGGTTCAGCTCTTCTTATAATTTTTATGCTCAACCTGTTTCTGAAGACCAAAGTATCTTAGCCTTTTTCGGGCGAATCCTGGCAGTTGTTTTTCAGCCGCTTGGTTGGGGAAACTGGCAAGGAACAGTCGCAGCGATTACAGGATTGGTCGCTAAAGAAAATATTATTGGCACATTTGGTATTTTGTTTGGTCATGCGGAAGTATCCGAAAATGGCAGAGAAATCTGGCAAGTGCTACAACACACATATACTCCCGCAGCAGCTTATTCATTGTTAGCCTTCAATTTACTTTGTGCGCCTTGTTTTGCGGCAATTGGGGCTATCCATCGGGAAATGAATGCCAATAAATGGACTTGGATCGCCATAGGCTATCAATGCGGTTTAGCTTATTTAGTTAGTTTTGTGATTTATCAGTTGGGACACTTATTGGAGGGTGGACAGGTAGCGTTAGGGACGTATCTTGCTATTTTACTGATGATAGGACTCGTTTATGTTTTGTTCCGTCAGCCAAAATCCAAGAACCAGTTTTATACTATATTGTCATTAGAAGGAGAGGAATAGGATGGCGACATTCTTATTAAGTGTGTTAATCTTTGGAAGTGCAGGCGCCATTGTCTATACTCGTTTAAAATCCGGAAAGAATTGTGATGACTGTCAAACAGCTTGCCCAGTAAAAAAGGAACAGATCAAGCGATGATCAGTCGTTGCAAGAGGCTATTCTCCCTTTTTTGCTTATTTTGCTAGAGCATAGTAAGATGAGGGAAAGTAAAAAAAGAAAGAGGAAAGAAAATGTCTGGAAAGAAAAAAATCGTCCGCCCGCGCTACCAGCAGATTGCTGTTGATTTAGCCGAACGTATCGTTGAAAACCGATATAAAGTGGGTGAGAAGATCCATGCCCGCTCAACACTTGCCAGTACGTACAATGCTTCTCCTGAGACTACCCGCAAGGCTATCAATGTGCTGGTAGATCTTGGAATCATGGAAGTACGGCATGGAAGTGGGGCATTTGTTGCTTCGAAGGAAAAAGCAAAAGATTTCCTATTGCAATATCAAGATGTACAATCCATCCAAGATACAAAAGCAGAAATCATGGCAAGTGTGGAGAAGCAACAAGATGAGCTGAATCATTTTTCTCAATTATTGGATCAGCTGGTCAATCAAACGAAGCGAATACATAAGATGAATCCTTTACTTCCGTTTGAATTATCTTTATCAGAAAAAGCAATGCATCTGGACCGTTCAATTAGCGAGTTGAATATCTGGCAGGCGACTGGCGCCACAGTTATCGCAATTTCTCATAATGAAGAACTGCTTGTTTCACCTGGCCCCTATGCTAAATTTACGGCAGGGGACATCGTTCATTTTATTGGAAATGAATATACACTACAGCGTATGACAAACTTTTTTTACCCGGAGCATCAGCTTGCAGAATGATTGTGTGAAATATTAAAAAAATATTAACTTGGCTAAACCTTTTATTTACAAAGATTTAGCCAAGTTTTTTTCAGTTTGGACAAGCAAATTTCTTTCATTTTTGACAAAGTGACTACATGATGTTAACATAGTGTGGTCACTTTTTTCAGAAAGAAAAATGAATTTACATAAAAAAGGAGAATTTGTTTGGTAAAAGTAGAAGTAAAACATTTAACAAAGATATTTGGTAAAAAGACACAAGCCGCTTTAGATATGATGAATGATCACCAGCCGAAAACGGAGATTTTAAAGAAAACCGGTGCAACGGTTGGTGTGTATGACGTGAATTTTGACGTAAAAGAAGGAGAAATCTTCGTGATCATGGGGCTTTCCGGGAGTGGGAAATCCACATTGATCCGTCTATTGAATCGTCTGATTGAGCCAACTTCGGGCAGTATCTATATTGATGGAGAAGATGTATCGAAGTTAAGCAAAGAAGAATTGCGAGAAGTCCGTCGTCATAAAATCAATATGGTTTTCCAAAACTTCGGTCTGTTTCCACATCGAACGATCTTGGAAAATACAGAATACGGGTTAGAAGTCCGTGGTGTACCTAAAGAAGAACGACAAGAAAAAGCAGAAAAAGCATTAGAAAATTCTAGTTTGCTTTCATTTAAAGACCAATATCCTAGTCAGTTATCTGGTGGGATGCAACAACGGGTTGGCCTAGCCAGAGCTTTAGCAAATGATCCTGAGATCTTGCTGATGGACGAAGCGTTCTCGGCTCTTGATCCGCTGATCCGGCGAGAAATGCAAGACGAATTACTGGACCTGCAAGCCAATGTTCAAAAAACGATTATTTTCATTACCCATGATTTGAATGAAGCTTTACGGATTGGGGACAGAATCGCCTTGATGAAAGACGGCGAAATCATGCAGATCGGAACAGGCGAAGAAATATTGACCAATCCAGCAAATGATTATGTACGTGAATTTGTGGAAGAAGTCGATCGTTCCAAAGTGCTTACGGCTCAAAACATCATGGTACCTGCATTGACGACGAATATCGAATCTGATGGACCAAACGTTGCATTGACAAGGATGCGTAATGAAGAAGTCAGCATGCTGATGGCTGTTGACAGAAAGAGACACCTGAAAGGGATCATCACTGCAGATCAAGCGTTAGAAGCTAGGAAGCAAAAACGTCCATTGATCGACTTCCTAGATGAAAATGTGACGGTGATCGGGAAAGACATGGTGGTAAGTGATATTTTCAATATTATTTATGACTCACCGACTCCACTTGCAGTTGTAGAGGATGGAAAATTAAAAGGTGTCGTCATCCGAGGTAGTGTGATTGAAGCATTAGCAGAAACAAGCGAGGTGAGTGAACATGAATAATCTATTGAACTATCAATTACCAGTGGCAAACTGGGTAGAAAATATCACAGAATGGTTTACGACAACTTTTTCTGGCCTATTTTCATTTTTACAAACGATCGGACAGGCAGTGATGTCGGGGATTACAAATTTACTGTTAGTGATTCCAGCTCCTTTGTTTATCTTGTTATTGACGGTAGCAGCTTTCTTTATTTCTAAGAAACGTCCAGGACTTACGTTGTTCACATTAATCGGTCTATGGTTTATTTATAACCAAGGTCTATGGAATGATTTGATGAATACTGTCACACTTGTTCTTTTATCTAGTGTGATCTCAATCATCATTGGGGTACCATTAGGGATCTTGATGGCAAAAAGCAGTAAAGCCCAAAGTATTATCAAACCGATCCTTGACTTTATGCAGACAATGCCAGGATTCGTTTATTTGATTCCAGCAGTTGCATTTTTCGGTATCGGGATGGTTCCAGGGGTATTTGCCTCAGTCATCTTTGCTTTGCCACCAACCGTTCGTTTTACGAATTTAGGGATTCGACAAGTTCCTAAAGAATTAGTAGAAGCTTCTGATTCATTCGGGAGCACAAGTCGTCAAAAACTATTCAAACTAGAATTGCCTTTAGCTAAAAGTACGATCATGGCAGGGATCAATCAAACAACAATGCTGTCACTTTCAATGGTCGTTATTGCCTCTATGATCGGTGCACCCGGCTTAGGACGCGGCGTATTATCAGCATTGCAAAGAGCACAAGTCGGGAATGGATTTGTCAACGGGGTTGCATTAGTTATCTTAGCAATCATCATTGACCGTTTTACACAGCATTTGAACCAGCCAAACAATAAAAAAGCTGCAGGAGCAGCAACACAGAAAAGTAAAAAACGTCAAGGACTGATCATTGGTGCTGTAGTAGTAGTGATCTTAGGTGCGATTGGTATAGGGAGTTTTTCATCTGCCAAAGAAACAAAACGTATCAACTTATCTTATGTTGAATGGGATACAGAAGTTGCTTCAACAAATGTAGTCGGTGAAGTATTGAAACAAATGGGCTATGATGTAACGATGACGCCATTAGATAATTCAATCATGTGGAAATCTGTTTCAAATGGCGAGTCAGATGCCATGGTTTCAGCTTGGCTACCTAAAACTCATGGTTCACAATATGCACAATATAAAGATCAAGTCGAAGACCTAGGTGCCAATTTGACAGGAGCAAAAGTTGGTTTAGCAGTGCCAGCCTACATGGATGTAAATTCGATCGATGAGTTAACCGATCAGGCAGGTAAGAAAATCATAGGAATCGAGCCAGGAGCTGGTGTAGTTACGGCTGCTGAAAACACGATCCAAAAATATGACAACTTGAAAGACTGGAAAGTCGAGACATCTTCTTCAGGAGCAATGACCGTTGCACTAGGTCAAGCGATCAAAAAACACGAACCAATTGTAGTTACAGGATGGACACCTCATTGGATGTTTGCCAAATATGATCTGAAATACTTAGAAGATCCTGAAAACGGAATGGGAAGCGAAGAGCAGATCCATACGATGGTTCGAAAAGGATTGAAAGAAGACCAGCCAGAAGCTTACAAAGTATTAGACAATTTCCATTGGTCAGAAAAAGATATGGAAAAAGTTATGTTGGAAATCAACAATGGAAAAGATCCACAGCAAGCAGCAAAAGACTGGATCAAAGAGAACCAAGAATTAGTCGAAAGCTGGAAAAAATAAAAAGACAGACACGAAATAAATGGAGCTTCCAAAATTGGATCAAATATCCAAATTTGGAAGCTCCATGTTCGTCTCTATCTTTTTTGTCTATAAAAAAAGAGAATGCGTAGCTCATCTTCGAAACGTCCAAAGACGCCGACAAACTATTATGGATTTATGGGTGCGAGTCAAAGAGATCGATCGTAGGTATGAAAGACTAATGTGATTAAAGTTTATTATGTACGAAGTGCATTCTCAAAAAATATTAAAGAATATACATAGTTTATATACTTAAAAGTGATTAAATTCTTATTCAGGAATTATTTTGCTACGTTTCAAGAAGGAATTGTTTTTTGAAATTTAATGAATGTTAGAATAATAGTCTAAAAACATTAATTTAGGGGTGATTAGATTATGAAACATTTAAAAATTTTGTCTATTAAAGAGACACAACTTATCTATGGGGGTACCACTCATAGTGGAAAATATTATGGAAATGGAGTGTATTGCACTAAAAATAAATGTACGGTCGATTGGGCCAAGGCAACTACTTGTATTGCAGGAATGTCTATAGGTGGTTTTTTAGGTGGAGCAATTCCAGGGAAGTGCTAAAATGAAAAAAAATGCTAAGCAAATTGTTCATGAATTATATAATGATATATCTATAAGTAAAGATCCTAAATATTCTGATATTCTTGAGGTTTTACAAAAGGTATATTTAAAATTAGAAAAACAAAAATATGAATTAGATCCCAGTCCTTTAATAAATAGATTGGTGAATTATCTATATTTTACTGCTTATACTAATAAAATAAGATTCACTGAATATCAAGAGGAATTAATAAGAAATTTGAGTGAAATTGGAAGAACTGCTGGAATAAATGGTTTATATCGAGCAGATTATGGAGATAAATCTCAATTTTAATGATACTTATAATATTAAATATGTCTCAAAATTTTTTGATTAGAAAAATAGGTATATTGAATCAGTGCCATAAAAGTATTTATAGTTTGTAGGGGGAATCGTAATGGAAGAAAAAAATAGACTAAATGCTAAACAATGTTCAGATCAAGAGCTTAAAAAAATTAAAGGAGGTGCTGGAACAAAACCTCAAGGAAAACCGGCATCAAATTTAGTGGAATGTGTTTTTTCATTATTTAAAAAGTGTAACTAAAATTTTTTTTATGATATCCTAAAATCAGGAGGGGATCTCTTGATTACTATCGATACAAAAGCTTATCTATTAAGAATGTTCGTGGGAAACTTTTTCTTTTTTCTCTTATTTTATATGACTAATACTGATCTTAACAAAAGAAAATATCTTTTTGTATGTTTATTGATACCACTCACTTTTTTTGCTGAATTATTTACTGATGTTTCCGCAGCTATACCTATAATCGGAAGTTATTTTATATTAAAGGAAAAGAAGAAAACTAATATAGTGCTTTTAAATAAATTACTATTATGTATGCTTATTGATGATTTCAGATCTATTATTACTTCCATGGTTATGACGTATATGTTTTCATTTGAAGGGATAAAAGGGTATGGTTATGTAGTATTCCAGATAATGCTTGATTCTTTGTTCTTACTGATGTTTATTTGGTTATATAGAAAATTAGCTATAAATAGGATTGTTGAACAGTCCAGTTCTAAACTTACTGCTATATTCATGATTTATTTACTTACAATTGGTTTATTTGTTTCTTATGTTGCTCATCAATATCAAGTATTTGATCATTTTGTGTTTGGTGTCTTAATATTTTTAATCATTCAAATGTTTGTTGTTCTATTTTTATTTATTAGAATAACTATTAGGCAACGAGAACAATATGAACAGCAATTGAAAAGAAAGGAATTGGTTTATCTAAAAAAATATACTGATTCACTGGAAAAAGATCAAGAAAAATTTGCCAGATTTAGACATGACTATAAAAATTTATTGCTGAGTTTAAAAGAAATCGCTAATCAAAACCATGATTCGATATTGGAAAAAGAAATAAAAGAATTAGAGATCTATTCTAATTCTTATCTAACCAATAAGTTTGAATATCGTTATTTAAAAAATATAAAAAATGAATATTTGAAAAGTTTGTTGATAGCGAAGCTATACCAAGCAAATAACAATAAGATTTGTTGTAAATTCGAATGTCCAAGTACTATTATTGAAGTTCCTGTTCCAATATTTGACTGTATTAGGGTGCTTGGAATTATTCTCGATAATGCAATTGAAGCATCTATAGAGAGTCAAGATAGAGAACTGTCTCTAGCTATTTACCGAGATGATAAACAGATAGAAATTTCGATATCGAATAGTTGTAGAGAGATACTACTCTCTATAGATACTCTAATGAAAAAAGGAATAACAACAAAAAAGGGACATCAAGGGTTAGGTTTATCTAGTATAGAGGAAATCAATAAAAAGAATCCCAATATGTTTGTGAACTATCAAAACGATCCGTATCAATTTACTACTCAAGTTATTTTGTTGTTTTGAGGGAAGGAGGATTTATGAGTTATCCAATAATATTATGTGAAGATCAAATTATACAATTAAATCAGTTAGAACGAATTATTGATAATTTCATTCTTTTTCACGATGAAGTATTTAAGATAGTATTGAAAACACAAAGTCCGTTAGAAGTTAAAAAATACCTCAAACAATTCCGACCAAAGCAAGGAATATATTTCTTAGATATTGATTTAAATCATGAAGTTAACGGTATAGAATTAGCAGAAGTAATCAGAAAATATGATGTTCAAGCAAAAATCATTTTTACAACTACTCATGATGAGATGTTACCCGTAACAATAAAAAGAAGAGTTGAAACGTTAGGATTTGTAACAAAAGATCAAACACTAGATGAGTATCGAAACGAGATTGTTGAGTTATTGTTATTAGCGCAAGAAAGGATAGATGCAACAAAACAGGTTACGAATCAAGCATTTGTTTTTTCCATAGGTTCTCAAACATTTACTTTTGATATAAATGACATTTATTTTGTAGAAGCTTCAAAATTACCACATAGATTATCATTGTGTACTAAAGATGGGCAGTACGAATTTTATGGAAGAATTAGTGAGCTTTAAAAGAAATATCCTATGTTAACAAGAATTAGTCGAGCGTGTTTAGTAAATATCTTTAACGTTAAAGAAATAGATTTTAAAAAACGTTCACTATATTTTGATTCAGAGTTGGCCAGAAACTTTACTTTAGGGAAAGCACAAAAAATTAAGGAGAAGTTGAAAGAAAGCACTGTTTAGTGGTTTTTTCTTTAGGGAGATTGCATTTTTCTAATAAAATAGATTCCTTCACTAGTGCAAATTTTTCTGAATCCTATTAAAGTTGTACCAATTTTTATAGCTGTTATTAGTTACGTGCATAACAGCAATATTAGTTACTGGAGGAATATTTCTATGGTCTGGAACCAAAAAAGGGCCAAATGAATAGTTCTTTTCTTGTTTTTATTAAGTACCATAAAGGGGAATTAAAATTAAATGTATGGTGGAAGATGCGAAAGATTTGGCAAATTCTACTAATTTTTAGAAAGTGTTTTTCATTTTTTAGTTAAAAAATTTGTCCTGTCAAGTGCAATCCTATGATTGTACTTGATAGGATTTGAGATAATTACTTTCCTGTTTTTATAAATTTAACTTGCAGGAACAGGCTTTAATGCACATCCGACAAGTACATTACCAATACCTCCTGTAACGGCCGAAATAGGTCCTCCTGCAGCACCAACTACAGCGCTGCAAGTCCTTTTGTAAAAATATCTCTACCATTACATTTCCAAAGAATTTTTATCTGACTTTAATAAAAGATAAAAATTTAATATAATTATAAAAACTAGCACAAGAAGCTTTAGTAAAAAGTTCTGTCCATTCCAAACTTTTGAAAAGATAAAGAACATACCTATGTTCGTAATCGACACAAACCAATCTTGAGGTTTGATATTTTTTAATTGTTTACGCACCGGTCCACATGCCGAATCCAGCACCTAATAAAGCTCCACCTACACCACAAGCAGCTATTGCATAAGGTCCTCCGGCTGAACAAAGTTTTACTCCTGCTGTTGCCCCAGAAAAAGTAGTGCCTAAAACTCCCACGGCACTCCCACCTTGAATATTTTTCAACTCTTCTGAAGATAATATAAATGTTGTTTTTGTGTTTTTAATATGCATAATACTTATTCTCCTTTTTTTATTTTTTTCGAGCATCCCAGCCAGCTGCAGCACCTCCAGCGACAGCTCCATATAACCCTCCAACAACACCGCAAGCTGGTCCGCAAATTGCTGTTCCTAAACCTGCACCACCTACTGCCCCTGTGGTAAGTCCACCTAGAACTTGCCCCAATTTTCCCCAAGCATTATTGCCTCCACCAACAGTTTGTGCATTTCCACAATACTTAGTTCCTTTACATTTTGCATGTTTAAACACGCTTCTTTAAATAATATTTTTTACGGTGCTACTGTAACATACGTATTTGATTAACAGTAAAAATCTTCCTGAAACTTATCAAGTTTATTCTTGAATAGTAAAATTTCCAAAATAAATTTGATTCAGGAATGAAAAAGTTAGTGTTCAAGAACTGTTTTCAAAGTTTTTGTGGAATTATGAGACAATATTTTCACTGTATTAAAGCTATATTGAGAATTTTTCTATAAAAATTTTTTAGAAGGAGTTGTGTTAGATAAGTGATAAAATCATTTCCTTTTGTGCAGCAACAAGATGAAAAAGATTGTGGTGTTGCTTGCCTTTCGATGATTTTAAAATATTTTAAAACTGATATCCCGATTCATAAATTACGGGACCTATCTGGGACTGATTTAGAGGGTACTTCAGCATTTGGATTGAAAAAGACATTTGAAAAATTGTCTTTTGATTGTATGGCTATTCAAGCAGATAGTGAGATCTGGAAAGAAAGAGATCTTATCTTACCATTAATTGCACATATATTGGTTGATAACAGCTATATGCACTACGTTGTAATTTATAAAACGAAGGGAAACGTACTATGGATTGCAGATCCCGCTAATGGAAAAAATAGAAAAACGATTGAAGCGTTTCAAAAAGAATGGACAGGTATTCTTTTATTACCTATGCCTAGAGAAACTTATATTCCTATTAAAGAAAAAGTAGCTGGATTAAGTTCTTTTTTGCCTATAATTTGGAAACAAAAAGGATTAGTATTCCACATCGTTTTAGCATCGATTTTCATTACGTTTTTTGGCATAGGAAGCTCATATTATTTTCAAGGTATTCTTGATTTTTTCATCCCTAATCAAGCACGTTCAACTTTAAATATAATTTCCATTGGCTTGATCGCTGTCTATTTATTTCGGGTATTGTTTGAATATAGTCGTAGTTATCTTCTTATTATTTTAGGACAGCGAATGAGTATGGCAATTATGCTTCAGTATTTCAAACATGTGTTAACTTTACCAATGAATTTTTTTGCTACGAGAAAATCAGGGGAAATTATTTCTCGTTTTCTTGATGCCAGTAAGATTATTGATGCTTTAGCAAGTGCTACGTTATCAATATTTTTAGATATTGGTATGGTGTTGCTTGTTGGGGTTACGTTAGCTATTCAGAATAGTACGTTGTTTTTAATCACTCTATGCTCTTTGCCTTTTTATGTAGTTGCAATATTCGCTTTCGTGAAAAGCTATGAAAAATCGAACAGGGAAGAAATGGCAGCCGGTGCAGCTGTAAATTCTAGTATCATAGAAAGTCTTAAAGGAATAGAAACAATTAAAGCATATAGCGGTGAAGAGAAAGTATATAACCGTATAGACCATGAATTTGTTAAATTAATGAAAAAATCATTTCGTACGGTTACGCTTGATAATATTCAACAAGGAATTAAACATTTGATTCAATTAATTAGCAGTGCATTAATTTTATGGCTAGGTTCTTATTTTGTTATGGATAATAGAATTAGTCTAGGTCAACTTATCACATACAATGCTTTACTAGTATTTTTCACAGATCCTTTACAAAACATTATTAATTTACAAGTGAAAATGCAAACGGCTCAAGTTGCAAATAATCGTTTAAATGAAATTTTCGCGATTGATTCAGAAAAATCGAACCAGTCTTTTGAATATATGCTTTCTGAACAATTATTTCAACAAGATATCACTGTAAAAAACGTTTCATTCTCGTATAGCATGAAGGCCCCAACGTTGAACGAAATTTCATGTACAATTCCTTCGCACAGTAAAACGGCTATAGTTGGAGTTAGTGGTTCTGGAAAATCAACTCTTGCAAAGTTATTTGTTCGTTTTTATGAAGCATCAGAAGGATCGATCCATTATGGAAACATTAATCACTTAGACATTCCTTTTCAGATATTACGCGATCGAGTGACATATTTGCCTCAAGAGTCATTTTTCTTTAGTAGAACAATCATTGAGAATCTTATATTCGGTTTAGATAGCCCACCAAGTTTCGAACAAATAATAGAAGTTTGTGAGATAGTCCAACTAAATGAATATATTAATCAACAGCCATTACGTTACGAGACATTGTTGGAAGAAGGTGGAAATAATCTTTCAGGAGGGCAACGACAACGATTAGCCATAGCACGGGCTTTATTAAAAAATCCGGACATATTAATTTTAGATGAAGCAACTAGTGGATTAGATACCTTGTTAGAACATGCAATTATGAATTATCTCCTCAATTTAAAAGAACAAACGATTATTTTTATTGCGCATCATTTACCAATAGCAAAAGCATGTGATCAAATTTTAGTTCTCCATGAAGGGCATTTGGTAGAAAAAGGAACGCACGATGAACTTCGTTTTGCCGATGGTATCTATCAAAAATTATGGGAAATCTAGGAGAGGGAAACAATTTATGCAGAATAATAATTGGTTCGAACATTCTAGTATCTATACTAAACAACATCATAGCTTCTACCGTTGGGTGTTATACCCTCTAATTCTTTTTTTATGTATTATTGGATTGTTTTTAACCTTTGCTAAAAAAGAGGTTGTTATTCGGACAACGGCTCAATTGAACCCCGAAAAAATAGAGAAGTTACAAGTGCCATTAGAAGCTAAAATAATGGAAAACTTCCTAAAAGAAAATCAATTTGTTCATAAGGACGATGTGTTGGTTAGATTGGATTGTTCTTTAATAGAGAATGAAAAGGCTCAGATAGAACAAGAAAACCAACGTATTACTCAACAAATAAAGATGGCTCAGCTATTTATTGAAAGTATAAGTAAAGGAGAAAATTTGTTTTCAACGGATGACAGTTTTGGCTACAGTAATCAATTAAAGAGCATGTTGTCAGAAAAAGAATCACTCCGCTACGCTTTGAAGCAAAGTGAATTAAATGATCAAAAGCAATTAGAAGTATACGAAAAGACAAAAAGACAACTAGAAAAACAAATTGAGAGTTCAGATAGTAAATTACAAGAATGGCAACAAGTACAGGTAGCTTGGAGTAATAATCAATCATTAAAAGATTTTTCAAAAGAAATGATGGCAAACTATGAGAATTGGCAAGAACAACTAAATAATGTTTCTGATGATCAAAAAAATCAAGTGAAACTGACAATTTCAGCAAGCATAAATGAACAAATTGAGCAACTAAAAAAAGAAGTAGAACAGTATCAGTCAGAAAAAGCTAAATTAGTTAAACCAACTACTTCTGAGAATGACAGAATTAGTCAAACGGAAAAAGGAAAGCAAGAGCTAGAACAAGCAATAACAACTGTAAAACAAACAGTTACAGAGCTAAATGAAAAACAAGAGAAGAACCAGTCAGTTATCAAAAGTTTGGACGATCAACTTTCAAAAGGAATACTAAAAGCTCCTGTATCTGGAACGGTTCATTTAAATGAAGAAACAAAGGGACAAGCAGAACTAGCCAAAGGAACAGTGCTTGCAGAAATTTATCCGATCCACGAAAAATCAAAAATGAAATTTACAGCACTTTTACCTGCGAATGAAAGTACCTATATTAAAGAAGGGATGAAGGTTCATTTTAAATTGGATCAAAAAGGTGGGGCTCCGATTACGATCGACGGAACTTTAGATGAAATTTCAGAAAATTCTACTGCCACTGAGAAAGGTGTTTTTTATGCAGTGAAAGGAACGTTAAAAACAACTCAATCGTTTCCGTTTCGTTATGGATTAACTGGAGAGTTGTCTTTAATTGTAGGAGAAAAAACATATTGGCAACAAATTGTCGATGTGTTTCTAAATAAAAAATAATTATTTTTACTAAGAATATAGGAGGAGTTTATATGAATAAAAGAAGATGGATTGCTGTGGGAGTAGCGTGCGGATTATTGTTACTATCCATTATCGTCGCGCTAATTCCAGGAAAAGATAAAGAGGAAGCATCAAATACAACCCTAACAGGAATAAATAAGATTTTTTACGGATCTAACGAAATCACAGAAGAAACGTTAGAAGAAGGCGCATCAAATAAAAAGATTGTCAAACTATCCGTCAATGGAGTTATTGCAGATACAGGTGAAAGCAATCTTTTTAGTAGGGAACAATATAACCATCAGAATTTTTTAACACAGCTAAAGAAAATTCAAGAAGACAAAGCGGTTAAGGGAGTGTTATTAGAAGTAAATTCACCTGGGGGAGGAATATATGAAAGTGCTGAGATTGCTAAAGAAATGGCAAAAATTAAAAAGCTAGATATTCCTATCTATACTGCATTTAAAAATACAGCGGCAAGTGGAGGTTACTACATTTCTGCTGGATCAGATAAAATATTTGCTACGGAAGAAACAACAACTGGATCAATTGGTGTCATTATTTCTGGTTTAAATTATTCTGGCTTATTAGAAAAACTTGGCGTAACTGATGCGACGTATAAAAGTGGTGCATTAAAAGATATGATGTCACCTCAACACAAACCTTCAGAGGAAGAGAATAAAGTTATACAGGAATTTGTGATGAGTGCTTATGATCGTTTTGTCAATGTTGTAGCAAAAGGAAGAAATATGGATACTAATGCAGTGAAAGAACTTGCGGATGGAAGAATTTATGATGGTAACCAAGCAGTAGAAAATGGGTTGGTGGATCAAATTGGTTATTCTGAAGATGCATTAGATTCCCTAAAAAAAGAGAAGAAATTAACTGATGCGACGGTTATAGAATATAAAAATGACACAACTGGCTTTGCTTCTTCTTGGTTAGGTAATAAGATTGCTGAATGGCAAGGGCTAAAGGCAACTACATCAGATCGTGTAATTTCAGTTTTTGAAAAACTTGGATTTTCTGATACTCCAAAACCAATGTATTACTATGGAGGGCTATAAAATGAATAAGAAGAGTGGCATTGAAACTTTGCCTAATTATGTATTTGCGGGATTTTGGTTACGATTTTTTGCTTTTCTTATTGATTTAATTTGTATTAGCATCATCACCCATGCTACTATAGGTCTCTTTTACAAAATCATGGGACTGGAATCTGACAAATCCATCATTACTTTTTATGGTATAGCGTCATTAGCTATTTATTTAACCTATTTTGTACTTTTGACTAAGCTGAATTCAGGACAAACAATTGGGAAAATGATTTTTGGGATAAGAGTAGTGAGCTTTGAGGAAAAAGAGCTAAGTTGGCAAACTATCTTTATTCGTGAGTGTATATGTAGGTTTATATTAAAAAATTTTGTATTTCAAATTGGGTATTTGGTGGCTGCTTTCACGCCCAAGAAACAACATATTGGGGATTATTTTTCTAACACGTCAGTGGTTATTATTCGTTCATTAGAAGCTATTAACTATGGTCAAAAAATTTCTAATTCTAAAACACCTAATCTGGAGGGAATTAAATGAATAAGAGAAAAACAGAGTTTATTTTGATTTTAATTAGTGGAATAACAGGGATTTTATGTAGTCTTTTAGCATTGATGGGTGGTATGTTTCTATCTTCTATTGATTCAACTACTTTAAATACTACAGAACTAACCAGTAAGGATATAGATATGTTAGTCAATCTAAGCGGGAATGTTGTTTTATTTGGAGGAATTGCCCTAGTTTTTTCGATAATGATTTTCATAATAGGTTTTTTAGTAAGAAAAAATCAAAAAATAGTGGTCTATGGTATTAGTTTACTCATTTTATCTATTATTCCATTTTTTCTTTTAACATTATTGTGGGTAATTCCTGGAGTTTTAGGTATTATTGCGGGATTGATGCTTCTAATAAGAAAGTCTTAATTAGGCAATGTGTAGACAACGTGAAACGAATTAATCAATTAAAAGCTAAATACGTTTTGAGAAATGATAACTTGTAGTCGATGGAAGACATGTAGATAAAAAAACTACGTGTCTTTTATTTATTCTAATTTTTTCGAAAAAAAGACACTCTCTGATTGTTGTATTAATGGAAAAGGGGAAAGCAGCAAGTAAATTTAGTTTTTCTATTAAATATTCTCCACTTTTTAACCTTTTATAGTACTTAGATTTAATCCTATATGTTTAGAGAGTTCATTGGTAGCATGATTTTGCAAAGCTTCTCGAATTATTGTTATATTAGAAACTTTACTGTTCATAATTATGCTTCTTTTTTAACTCAAAGTCCAAAAGGCTACAGTGGACTTTGAGTTAAAAATAAAGAGCCCTAGTTATTTTGAAAAATAAAAAAAGAACAGCGTAAATGTTTTCGAAATGCTTTCGCACCAACATTTACCTGTTCCGTGGGTTTGGCACCCAATGGGCCGTGAGGGGCTCGAACCCGCGACCCGCTGATTAAGAGTCAGCTGCTCTACCAACTGAGCTAACGGCCCGTACAAAAAGTACTTAATAATAGTAGCACTAAGAATTTTAAAATGCAAGACTACATTTAAAGAAAATCAGAAAAATCTTTACTTCCTTATAGGAAATCATTCATAGATTATTCACATTTGCTCGCTATTATATAAGCATACCAACAAACAAAGTTCTTGCAAGAGAACAAACCCTAACACTTTTTTCATTTTTTACTCCTTTCCCGCCGTCTCCCCGGCGGGTCTCCTGTTCTTAACGATAAAAGACAAGAAGGCTTAGCCTTCTTGTTTTTTGTTTTCATTAAATCCCGCTAATTAAATCACCTAGTTAAAACAACTAGATTGAATGTTTATCATAAGTCTGATATCATGTTTATGAAATGAAAAAAGGAGCGGTTATGATGGAAAAAATGCGTCAGCAATTAATGGAGTGGGGGAAGGAACTGGAAACATTCCGTCTGCCTCACTGGGAAGAACTCCCTGACTTAGAACTTTATATGGACCAAGTCAGAACGTTAGTTGATCGTTATCTTTCACCTGTGATACAAGGAGAAAAGCATCCATTGCTTACCTCTTCTATGGTAAACAATTACGTTAAACTAGGTTTGATACCAGCACCAGTTAAAAAAAGATATAACAAAGAACACGTAGCATTTTTACTTGCAATCACTACGTTGAAACAAGTATTGACTATTCCTGAAATCAAAGAAGGGATATTGTTCCAAGGAAAAACAGTAGGAATTCGTGAAGCCTATAATCTATTTTGCGATGAACAAGAAGCAGCTGTGTGGATGGTCAGCCAATTAGCACAAGGTAAATCTCATCCGCAAAAATTCGACCAGGCAACCCCTGTAGAATATATTGCTGTAAGAGCGGCAACTTTATCGTTTGCAATGAAACTTCTTGCGGAAAAAACGATTGTTCTAGAAACCGAATATTTAAAAGAGGAGAAAACAAATGAAAAACAATAAAATCGCAATTTTAGTAGATTCAGGTACGGATGTGCCAGAAGAATTGATAAAAAAATACGAGATGTATATGATCCCATTGAAAATTATTTATAAAGATCAGGTATATACAGATAAAATTGACATTACCCCTGAAGAGATCTATCAACGTTTGCCAGAGGAAATCCCTGGTACATCTTTGCCGGATGGTGAGTCGATCACAGAAATCTTTGAGCAAATCAAAAAAGACGGTTATGAAAAGGTACTTGCGGTAACAATTTCCAGTGGATTGAGCGGGACATATAATGTGGTTCGTTTAATTGCACAACAGCAAGAAGAATTGGAAGCATATGTACTAGATACGAAAAATATTGGTATTGGTGCAGGTTTTTCTGCGATCCAAGCAGCAAAATGGCTGGAAGAAGGAGTAGAATGGGATCAACTGATCAGTAATCTGAATGAGTTAGTCGAAAGAACAAAAGTTTTCTTTAATGTTGCGACATTGGAATATCTTCAAAAAGGTGGACGGATCGGTTTAGTTGCTTCTATTGTAGGAACCGCTTTAAAACTTAACCCAATCATCTCATGTAATGAAGAAGGGATTTATTACACAGTAGGAAAAGCTAGGGGACGTAAAAAAAGTTTGGATAAAACGGTTGCTTACGTCAAAGAAAAAATCGGTAATGCAAAGGTCTTCAACTTAGCTGTTGCCCATGGGGATGCGAAAGAAGAAGCAATTGAAATGGAAGCGAGACTTAAAAGAGAGTTCCCACAAGCAAACCAAATCTACTTTGGCCAGATTTCTCCGGCATTAGTAGTCCACACTGGTCCGGGATTATTGGGTGTCGGTATACAAGTTTTAGAAGGATAAATCAAAAAAGGAAACACTGAGGTGAAAATCAGTGTTTTCCTTTTTTATTGAAGTTAGAACAAAAAATAATAAAGTATTTTGCACTTTCATTTTAATTTTCTCTTTTGTTTTATAGGCAAAGATGAAACAAAAGCAGAAATACGGTATAATGAGAAGGTATGACAATAATATATAAGAGGTGGCTCTTTATGAAAAAAGTTTTAGTTGTCGATGATGAGAAGCCGATTTCGGATATCGTCAAATTCAATTTAGCCAAAGAAGGCTATGATGTTTATACTGCATATGATGGGGAAGAAGCCTTGGAAAAAATTGCTGAGGTAGAACCTGATTTGATTTTACTTGATTTGATGCTACCTAAAATGGACGGCTTAGAAGTTGCTCGTGAGGTACGCAAAACTTATGATATGCCGATCATTATGGTAACAGCCAAAGATTCTGAAATTGATAAAGTCCTAGGCTTAGAGTTAGGCGCCGATGATTACGTGACCAAGCCATTTTCCAACCGAGAATTAGTTGCACGTGTCAAAGCAAATCTTCGTCGCGGTGCCACGGCTGCGAAGGAACCAGAAGAGGCAGCACCTGCGGAATTGACGATTGGTGATTTGACGATCCATCCAGAAGCTTACATGGTGACGAAACGAGGAGAAACAATCGAGTTAACACATCGTGAATTCGAACTACTCTTTTACTTGGCGAAGCACCTTGGACAAGTGATGACAAGAGAACATTTATTACAAACGGTTTGGGGTTATGATTATTTTGGAGATGTACGAACAGTGGATGTAACTGTACGTCGTTTGCGTGAAAAGATCGAAGATAATCCAAGCCATCCAAATTATTTAGTGACACGTCGTGGTGTCGGTTACTATTTGCGTAACCCAGAACAGGAGTAATTGGATGAAAAGAAAAGTCCGCTTTTTTCGATCAGTCAATTTTAAGATCGCTATTACCTTTATTCTGATTTTATTGATCTCGATCGAAATTATTGGTGCCTACTTTATACGTGGTTTAGAACGTTCCACGATCAATACATTTATTAAAGATATGAATCAAACGGTGGAATCATTAGCAACAACAATCAGCCCGGAATTGAATCGAAAAGATAATGTAGATGATGAAGAGGTAAATGCGAATATCAAAAGATTTATTGAAAACAGTGCGACTAGCGATATCATCGAAATACGGGTCGTTGACGAAAAAGGGATCATCCGAGGAACAACCGACGTCAATGAACAAAGCGCTGTGGGAAAGAAAAATGATTATGTTGATATCAATGATTTCACGACTAAACGTTATGTTGCTTTAGATAACGACGATAAGCGGGTGAATATCAATGTTCAACCGATCCTGTCCCCGACCGGCGATGCCGTTATCGGGGCTCTTTACGTCAAAAGTAATATCGAACAAAAATATTCGGAAATCAATAACACAGCAGTCATTTTCTTTACTGCCTCACTAATTGCGGCATTTATTTCAATGATCGTATCTGTTTTAGTTGCTCGTTCGATTACACAGCCGATCGGTGAAATGAGAGAACAAGCCATTCGAATCGCTAGAGGAGACTACAGTCGGAAAGTCAAAGTGCATGGACAAGATGAACTTGGACAGCTGGCTGATACCTTCAATCAGTTAGCTGAACGTATTGAAGAAGCTCAAGATACAATGGAAGCTGAACGCAATCGTTTGGATAGCGTGCTATCCCATATGACAGACGGCGTCATTGCGACAGATCGCAGGGGTAAAGTCATTACGATCAATGATATGGCTGTTTCCTTGCTAGATATCAAAAACGAGGAAGCAATCGGACAATCGATTTTGACACTTTTAGATATCGAAGAAGAATATACGTTGCGGAAATTATTAGAAGATCCAAACGAAATGGTACTTGACCGTTCAACCAGTACATTGGAAAGTGATCAGATGATCTTGCGAGTAGACTTTTCTATGATCCGTCGCGAATCAGGTTTTATCAGCGGATTAGTAGCTGTCTTGCATGATGTGACAGAACAAGAAAAAACAGAACGGGAACGTCGTGAATTCGTCTCTAATGTTTCCCATGAACTTCGTACACCGTTGACAAGTATGCGTAGTTATATCGAAGCATTGAGCGAAGGTGCGTGGAAAGACGAGGAAGTAGCACCAAATTTTTTGAAGGTAACGCTAGATGAAACAGACCGAATGATTCGAATGATCAATGACCTCTTAAATCTATCTCGCATGGATACAGGTAATACCCAGCTTCAATTAGAATATGTCAATTTCAACGAGTTAGTGAATTTTGTTCTTGACCGGTTTGATATGATGGTGGGAAATCAGGAAAAAAATTATAAGATCCGTCGTGAATTTACGCAAAGAGATCTTTGGGTCGAAGTAGATACAGATAAAATCATCCAAGTAGTCGATAATATCATGAATAACGCGATCAAGTATTCACCAGATGGGGGAACGATTACTTGTCGCTTATTAGAAACGCATAATAACGTGATTTTAAGTATCACCGATCAAGGATTGGGGATTCCTAAAAAAGATCTGAACCGAGTGTTCGAGCGGTTCTATCGAGTAGATAAAGCACGTGCAAGAGCACAAGGTGGGACAGGACTTGGATTAGCTATTTCTAGAGAAGTGATTAAGGCGCATCGAGGCGCTATTTGGGCAGAGAGCAAGGAAGGAAAAGGGTCGACTTTTTATATCTCGCTGCCATATGAACCTTATGAGGAGGAATGGTGGGAATGAGAATCTCTGAAAAAGTCGTTCGTATAGGACTCATTTTGATGGTTGCGTTAAGCATATACTTCTCTTATGCAATCTGGCTGAGCCCAGCAGGAAAAAGTTCAATCAACGTAGATGAGACAAACACTCAAATGATCGAGTCTCAAAGCAATCGAAAAACTTCCGAAGTCTTTCTTCCGCTTCATGTTACATGGCACCATTCGGGAACGATCCAAGAAACCAACAGTGAAAATCTCGTGTACCGATTGCAATTGATCATCGATAAAGCAAGATTTGGAAAGCTTTCTGAAGTAGTTTCAGGAGACAAATCACAGTTTGAACAGGTGAAAAATCTGAACTCTGGTTTTGAGTTGGCCTATAATGCGCCTTTTTTGCTAAGAGAATACAAGGAAGCATTTGATTTAGATTTAGATGTGTCGAACTTGGCAAAAGAAAGCGAAAATATGTATTTTACTAGAATACAATTCGATCAAGGAAATAAAAAAATCCGATTTTTGAATTATTCGAACCATCTCGTATATGAAGCGAATATTTCGTTGAATTGGACAGATATCAATAAAGAATTAACAGCAAAAGACACAAAATGGACAGAAATGACAACAGAACCATCGACGATCGACACGCAATATGCTACGAAACATTCGATCAAACTGAAAAAGTATAGTTATATCCTGTCACAGCAACCCTATACACTTTTTAGAAATGCTTTTTTCCAGAAACCAGATAGCGTGAAGAATAATGATGAAAGCAATGAGTTGATTTTTTACGGTGGGAATGAAACAATGTCTATCCATTCGGAAACGCAAGTAGTTGATTTTCGTGGAGAGCTGCCAGAGAAAAAAGAAAATGCTAGTGTATTTTCTGAAAGTTTCCCCTATATTAGCAAATTAGGCAGTTCTTTAGGGAACCTCAGATATTTTGACCGCAGTGACAATACGATCGATTATCGGATATTCGTGGAAGGCTTCCCGGTTTTTGGGACAGACAGCAGAGGACAGATTGGTGTGGAAGTTGGCGGTGAAACGAATGGTTCTGTGCAAGTGAATATCCAAACCAGTTTGAATACGATTCAAGTGCCGATACCTTCAGACGAAGAAGTAGAACTTGCAAGTACGAATGAAATCATCCAGCAGTTAAAAGCTAAGGGAGCAGATAGCAACAAGATTGGTTCAGTGATCGTTGGCTATACATGGCAAAATGTCAAAGAAACGAATCGTGTCGTTGATCTCTTACCTGAATGGTATGTGAAATATAAAGATAACTGGTATTCAGCTAACGACCTTCTGGAAAAATTACCTGGATTGGAGGCGAATTAATTGGATTTCAAAAAAATCGAATGGATATTTTTCGTCGCTTTTTTAGGGTTGAATGTGTTTTTATTCAGCAGTTATCATGACGCGGTATACCAAGAAAACAATGTCATTCGCTCTAATCAGACTGAATCAATCCAACAACGTCTGGCTAGCGACGATATTACTTACACGGGGAAGATTTCGTCTGAGAACAAGCAAGGCTATTATCTTAGCGCGGAGCAGACCAATCTTAGCACTTCATTAGCGAATTATCGCAAGGCTGGTAAAAGCGGCTTGCTGGCAAGTGGTGTGTTTTTAGACGGTGATGTTTTGACGAAATCTTTATCCAGTTCAGATGCTGAAAAGAACGTGATCGATCCAGATAAAATTAGTAGTTCCTTGGAAGATTTTTTATCTAACAAAGACAATATTTTATTCGGTAATGATTATGTGTACACGAAAAACTTTTCTCATTTAGAAGAAGAACCACTAGAAATCCAAGCAAGCCAAGAGTATGAAGGCATCCCATTCAATGATGATACAGCAAAAATCGTTCTTTCTTTAGAAAAAAACGATAATGATTATAGCATCACGAAATACATGCAGACGCATTTATCTGATATCGAGCAGCTGCGCGAAAAGACGGAACTGTATACGGAAGAGGAAGCAATCAATACATTGTACATCAATAACAAAATACCAAGAGGATCAAAAATTTTATGGCGTCAACTAGCTTATTCCTGTATTCTGAAAGTCCGGGAAAAAAATGTGTATGTTCCTGTTTGGCATGTAGCGATCGAAACAAGCGATAAAGTGGTCCAAATCGAGAGCGTCAACGCTTTCAGCAATACGATCGTGACAAACAATACTGTACCAAAAGTGGAAGATCAATAAAAAAGCGAGTATAATGAAAAAAGTTTACAAAGTAAGAAGGGAAGTAGGAGTCAAATGGCTGAAGAAAAACCAGCTTTTAAAATCAGTATCCTAGCAAGTGGAAGTTCGGGTAATTCACTTTATATCGAAAGTGAAAAAAAACGGCTTTTGGTCGATGCAGGACTTAGCGGTAAAAAAATCACTTCCTTGATGGCTCAAATTGATCGGACACCGGACCAATTAGATGGAATACTTGTGACGCATGAACATCGAGATCATATACATGGCGTGGGTGTCTTGGCTCGTAAGTATCATTTGGATGTTTTTGCCAATCAGCAGACTTGGGAAGCGATGGAACCACTGATTGGAAATGTACCAGTGGAACAAAAACATCTATTTGAGATGGGGAAAGTCAGAACATTCGGCGATATCGATATTGAGAGTTTCGGCGTCTCCCATGACGCAGCGGCTCCGCAATTTTATCGTTTCCATAAAGAAAATCGGTCATTCGTCATGTTGACGGACACCGGATATTGCAGTGATTATATGCGAGGTGTCATTGAAAATGCCGATGGTTATTTGATGGAAAGTAATCATGATCTTGAGATGTTACGCATGGGACCTTATCCGTGGAATTTAAAACAGCGTATTTTAGGAGATAGAGGACATCTTTCCAACGAAGACGGTGCACTTGTCATGACTGATGTGATCGGTAATCGGACCAAACGAATCTATCTTGGCCATCTTAGCAAGGAAAACAATATGAAAGAACTTGCTCATTTAACAATGGAAAATGTTTTGAAAGAAAAAGATTTTGGCGTTGGACATGATTTTGAAATCTATGATACAGATCCAGATGAAGCAACTGAGCTATTTTCGATTTAAACAGTTCAATCAATAAAAATATAAAAAGCAGAAGATAAAATCAATCAGGGTTGGTTTTATCTTCTATTTTTATTTTTTTAGCATATTAAAAAAAAACCGTATTATCGACTGACTACACTGATGTGCTGCTTTTCATGTTTCTCATCCAGTATCTCATCTACTAATGCAATCGCGTAATCTGCCATGCTGATCGTACTGTCGCCAGCAGCGTTTCTTTGTAAATAATCATCACTTAACAAATAAGTACCTGTACGTTTGCCATGTGGATCAAATAAAGAAGCTGGACTGATATAAGTCCAATGTAGATTTTTAGATTGTTTCAATTTTAACAATCCTTCGTACATATTGAAAGCTGTTGGATAGAAGGGTGCATTTTTAGGTACTTGGTCAATCATACGAGTCGTCTTTTCTGTATCTAAGAATAACGAAGAGGCACCCCCAACGACAATTAAGCGTGTATCGGTTCCTTCAAGCATCTCAATCAAATGGGACAAAGAAGTTTGATGCATTTCTTCTTTTCCTTTGGGAGCGTTGAAAGCATCAACGACAACATCAAAAGATGCAAGATCAGTAGTTGTCAACTCAAATAAATCCTTTTGTATAAACGGAACATCTGATGGCAATTTTTCTGGATGACGCACGATTGCCGTCACGTCTAAATCTCTGGACAATGCTTCGTCTAAAATAAATGAACCTGCATGACCAGTAGCTCCAATGAGTGCAATTTTCATAAAAAACCTCCTTTTTTATTCCTGTCCATTGTAAGCAGTTGCTGAATATTCGTCAAAGAATCCGATTTTTGAAAAGCTCAGTGCGCATTCCTTTCATGGTTCGTGATCATTGGGTATAGTTAAATTAAGAAAACTGATTGATAAAAATAGAAGTTGAAGGAGATAAGAAATGAAAGAGTGGTTAGATCGTGCCTTTTTACCAATGATAACATCTGTTGTGAATCTTAGACCCTTAACTGCTTTGCGTAATGGAATGACTTACACGATCCCAATAATTATTGTTGGCTCGCTGTTTTTCTTATTTGCTCATTTTCCTGTGGATTACATCGCTCAGTGGATAGACAAAGCAGGATTTTCTATGTATTTTACACAAGTATACCAGGCTACATTTGATGTGATAGCCTTTTGGATCGTTTTTGCCATTGCATACGCTTATGCAAAAGAAGAAGATATCGATCGCTTACCAGTCGGCATAACAGCCTTATCTGCTTATCTACTGCTTATTCAGCCACTAAATACTCAGATAGATACTGTCTGGACAGGTTCTGAAGGGATACTAGGAGCAGTTACAACTGGGCTCATCATCGGATGGGGCTATGCACGTTTAGTAAGACTTGCGAAAGGGTGGAAGCAAAGAGAGAAGATACCTGAAAATGTTTGGCAGTCTTTTACTTCATTGATTCCAATCATTGTTATAGTCACTTTTACGCTTATCGGTTCAGCGGTTTTTCAACAGTTGTTCAGAATGACTGTTGTTCAAGGAATATGGACATATGTCCAGCTTCCCATTCAATCGTCGATAGACACGTTGTTTGGTGTGCTTTTATTAGGTTTTTTTGTTCCGTTTTTATGGTTATTTGGTCTTCATGGATCTGCGATGGTCAATGGGTTGGTTAGTCCCATCTTGCAAGCGAATTCATTAGCAAATGCAGAAATCTTAGCCTCAGGACAAGAGTTGACGGTGGCAAATGGCGGACATATCGTTACTCAGCAATTTCTCGATCAGTTCATGACGGTTACGGGTGCTGGGTTGACGTTAGGGGCTGTATTTTTTATGACGGTTTTTGCGAAATCGAAGAAATACAGAGAATTAGGAAATATTGCTCTTTTACCAGCCTTTTTCAACATCAATGAATCGATTATTTTTTCCACACCGATCGTGATGAACCCGATGATGGCTGTTCCTTTTATTTTCGCACCGGTCGTTTCAGGATTGATTACCTATTCCGCTTTATATTTTGGATTCGTTCCTTTATTTACAGCAGTCCAAGTCCCTTGGACAACACCGCCGATCCTCTCGGGTTTCTTAGTAGGCGGAGTGCCTGCAGCGATTTTACAAGGTATCGTGTTGTCAATTAATTTTTTCATTTATTTCCCATTTTTGAAAAAAATAGATTCTGCAAACTGCAAAAAGGAAAGACAGACAAAAAATGATGGAGCAGCAGAAAAGATGAACGACTAAAAAACAAAAATACTCCTGTCGCTTTAGATTGGGAAAATCACCAATCTAGGATGACAGGAGTATTTATAGTCATGTTTATACTAGCCCTTTTTGGACAGCTAATTGAACAAGAACAACTAATGTGTTCATTCCTACGTGTGTGATCATCGATGTCCAGATCCGACCAGTTGCTTTGTACTCTAGGCTGAAGAAGAAACCTAGGAAAAAGTAGATTAGCAGATGACCATCATTATGAGCAAACGCAAACAGCAAAGAGCTGATCACTGCTCCGACCCAAAAATTTGAATATCGACTGATGATCCCCAGTATACTGCGGCGGAATACGAACTCTTCCATGATGGGTCCAGCAACAGTTGTCGCCAAAATAAAAGCGGGTGCTTCCATGATCATCTGGATGATATTTTGTGTATTCTCGGAAGGGGTTGCTTCGCCAAACAATACAGATTCTAACATGACAGCGATGCTTTGCAGAATCAATGCGACAAAGATTCCAACCAATCCATAAATAACAATCTTTGGAGCAGAAGCTTTTTTTACCGCTGATTCGATCGCTAAGGGTTCACGTTGCTTAAAATAAAAAATAGCTAGGACAACGGCGCCTAGTATATACATGACTGCAGTTGCTGTGATCAATTCAGACGTAGATTTTACAAGTCCTATCGAAGCTAGGATCAAGGGTGAGATAAAAATTAAACCATAGCAAAAAATGCTGAGGAAGCTATATTTTTTTAAAGACATGTAATTCCTCCTTTTAAGGGATAACAAGCATGCAAGGCAAGCTTATATCGATTGATTTCAATTATATCATAATTTCAATAAGCAGCTGTCAGAATAAAATTTCTTTTCTTTGATTTAAAAGCTTGCAAAAAAGAGGGAGAATGAGTATTATTAAAAATGTAGGTTAGCACTCGAAGGTTAAGAGTGCTAACAGATTAAAAAAAGAGTTATCGGAGGGATTTATCGTGTTAAAACCATTAGGTGATCGCGTCATTATCGAAGTCGCAAAAGAAGAAGAAAAAACTGTCGGAGGAATCGTTTTAGCTTCTGCTGCTAAAGAGAAACCCCAAACTGGGACAGTTGTTGCAGTCGGTGAAGGCCGTTTGTTAGAAAACGGTGAAAAAGTTCCTGCCGCTGTAAAAGCAGGCGACCAAGTTATGTTCGAAAAATACGCCGGTACAGAAGTAAAATACGAAGGAAAAGAATATCTGATCGTCGCAGGAAAAGATATCATGGCGATTGTTGAGTAAATTTTGAAGATAAAAAAATAATCAAAAATAATCAATGAGGTGAATCAATCATGGCAAAAGAATTGAAATTTGCAGAAGACGCACGCGCAGCTATGTTACGCGGGGTAGATAAATTAGCAGATACAGTGAAAGTAACATTAGGACCTAAAGGCCGAAATGTCGTACTAGAAAAATCTTACGGCTCTCCATTGATCACAAATGATGGTGTGACGATCGCAAAAGAAATCGAATTAGAAGATCATTTTGAAAACATGGGTGCAAAACTTGTATCAGAAGTAGCATCAAAAACAAATGATATTGCAGGAGACGGTACAACGACAGCAACTGTTCTGACACAAGCAATCGTTCGCGAAGGTTTAAAAAACGTAACTGCAGGTGCTAATCCTCTAGGCATTCGTCGCGGGATCGAATTGGCAACAAAAGCAGCAGTCGAAGAATTGCATAATATCTCAACTGTTGTTGATTCAAAAGAAGCCATTGCACAAGTAGCAGCTGTTTCTTCGGGTTCTGATAAAGTTGGACATTTGATTGCTGATGCAATGGAAAAAGTTGGAAACGACGGTGTCATCACAATCGAAGAATCAAAAGGGATCGAAACAGAACTAGATGTTGTAGAAGGTATGCAGTTTGATCGTGGTTACTTATCACAATATATGGTAACAGATAACGACAAAATGGAAGCTGTTCTAGAAAATCCATATATCTTGATCACAGACAAAAAAATCTCTAACATCCAAGATATTCTGCCATTGTTAGAACAAATCTTGCAACAATCACGTCCATTGTTAATTATTGCTGACGATGTAGATGGTGAAGCATTGCCAACTCTTGTATTGAACAAAATCCGTGGAACATTCAACGTAGTAGCTGTAAAAGCTCCTGGTTTCGGCGATCGTCGTAAAGCAATGCTTGAAGATATCGCTATTTTGACAGGTGGTACAGTAATTACTGACGATCTAGGTTTAGAATTGAAAGATGCAACAATCGAAAACTTAGGAAATGCTTCTAAAGTTGTTGTAGATAAAGACAATACAACGATCGTAGAAGGTTCTGGAGAAAAAGAAGCAATCGAAGCTCGTGTGCAATTGATCAAAAACCAAATTGCTGAAACAACTTCTGATTTTGACCGCGAAAAATTACAAGAACGCTTAGCTAAATTAGCAGGTGGTGTAGCTGTTGTTAAAGTTGGTGCAGCTACTGAAACAGAATTGAAAGAATTAAAATTACGCATTGAAGATGCATTGAATGCTACACGTGCCGCAGTAGAAGAAGGAATGGTCTCAGGTGGTGGTACAGCTCTAGTGAACGTTATCAGCAAAGTTTCTGCTGTAGAAGCAGAAGGAGACGTGGCAACAGGTATCAAGATCGTTGTTCGTGCTTTAGAAGAACCAATTCGTCAAATCGCTGAAAACGCTGGTTATGAAGGATCAGTGATTGTTGATAAATTGAAGAACGTGGAACTAGGCACTGGTTTCAATGCTGCTACTGGAGAATGGGTAAACATGGTTGAAGCAGGTATCGTAGACCCAACTAAAGTAACACGTTCTGCCTTGCAAAATGCCGCTTCCGTTTCTGCCTTGTTATTAACGACAGAAGCAGTCGTTGCAGATAAACCAGAACCAGCAGCGCCAGCAGCTCCTGCAATGGATCCATCAATGATGGGCGGTATGATGTAAGAAAAGCAACTTGCTTATCTAGCGTAGCCCATTATTTGAGAAAGATAGATAAAAAGTAGAAAAGGAAGCGAAATACTTCCTTTTCTACTTTTTTTGTATACTTATTCATAATAATCGTTATTTAAATGGTATCATTTGCTTTTGCGAGTAGTTGGAAACTATACTATTTATAAAGGATTATGCATGTTTTTTGAATTCGCATAGTTATTTATTTTATCTGCTAAAAACAGATAGCCAGATAGGAATAACTATGCTATATTTATAATATCATTATAATGTATGCGTATTCAAAACGAAGCTTCGGTAACAATAAAAACAGGAGGAGAAAAAATGAATGGATTAATGAGTTGGATGGAGAAGTATATTTTGCCAGTTGCAACGAAAATCGGGTCGGAGAAACACTTGGTTGCATTGAGGGATGCTTTTATTGGTACGATGCCAGCTACGATGGCAGGAGCAATTGCTGTTTTACTGAACGCATTTATGCGGGATTTTCCGAATACGTATCTAGGTGAAGGGAATGCAATCACGACATTTTTTACCCCAGTCATTGGCGTAAATGGATTGATCTGGAATGGTACTTTAGCTATTATGGCAGTGGTCTTTGCCTTATCACTAGGAGCGAATCTAGCGAAAGCCTATGAGGTCGATCCTGTCTCAGGAAGTATTGTTTCTCTGGTTGCTTTTATTATTGGCTTACCCGATGCAGCAACAGCGGTGTTGACATTGCCCGAGAAGCTTTCGCAAGACGCAGCAGATTTGATTACTTCTGCAGGTGGTGTGATTGCTGGAACGCCAGATGGAGGACAAACGTTATCAGTAGGCGCATGGGGCTATTTTAATTTTGGTAAATATATGGGTGGGTCTGGTTTATTCACTGCTATGATCTTTGGATTTATTTCTGTCATTATTTTTGCGATTCTGATCAAGAAAAAGATCATCATACGGATGCCGGATTCTGTGCCACCTGCTGTAGCAAGAGCTTTTGCGGCGATTATTCCTGCATTAGTTTCTTTATACGTCGTTGGTGTGATTAATTATATCTTTAGACAAACAGCTGGCGAGCCGCTGATTGACTGGATTTCTGAAGCCATCCAATCTCCTTTGATGAACTTGTCACAAGGTTATGGAGCGGTCTTTATCATTGTTCTTCTTGTGCATGTTCTTTGGTTTTTTGGTCTTCACGGCACAAATATTATGTCACCTGTTTTGCAGACCTTATATGGTACCGCGATGGTCGAAAACACGAATGCCTTTCAAAATAATGAGCCCATCCCTTTCAAATGGGTGGCAGGTTCTTTTGAAGCTTTTGTCTGGCCGGGAGGAGCTGGAGTCACGCTGGTGTTGATAGTTATGATTTTATTTTTATCTAAACGGGCAGATTATAAAACGGTAGGAAAGTTGGGGATTGCACCAGGAATCTTCAATATCAATGAACCAGTGATGTTTGGTCTTCCTGTTGTGTTGAATCCGCTGTTGATGATTCCGTTCATCTTGGCACCTCTTGCGACTGCAACGATCGCCTATTTTGCCACGATGGCTGGGCTTGTTCGTCCGGTTGTAGTAAATGTGATCTGGGTCATGCCAACGATCATCAGTGGATTTTTAGCTACTGCGGGAGATTGGCGAGCCATCGTTTTAACAATCGTTAATTTAATAGTAGCTGCTTTGATCTGGGCGCCATTTATTTTAGCAGCAAACCGCTTAGATCCAAATTTAGGTGAACCAGAGGAATAGAACGTTTCTATTGCAAAACAAACTCCTTGCTATGAGACGCGTTTCATACACTATACTCAAAGTATCAAAAGGAGGGCTTGCAATGAATACTTATGTAGAGATAACAGATGGCACAACGAACAATTATTTTTATGCGTTTGTCGAGTTCAAGGGATCCGTATTAACGTTGTACAGTTTTCAAGGGTTGAATAGGAATATAGTAAAAGAAATACCAATGAATGAAATCGAAACTTTGACAAAAGATATATATTGGGGCGGGCAGCGGATCAGTTTTTCGCATGAAGGAAAAATGTATCAGTTTTTTGAATGCGGTCCAGCTGTGGTAGACTATTTACAAGAAAATCTTTTTGTATAGGTGGCGAAGCAGCAGTGGCAAACATTCGAGATATCGCAAAGCTCACAGGTTATTCAGTTTCTACTATTTCACGTGTAATCAATGGACATCCATATGTAGATGAGGAAAAAAGGAAAGAAATACTTGCGGTCATGAAAGAAGTCGATTATATCCCTAATGCAAATGCCAGACAGTTAAGTTATGGAAAAACGAAAAGCATTGGAGTGATTCTGCCTTATACCAATCATCCGTATTTTGATCAGTTGATCAGTGGGATCATTGAAGCAGCGTTTGATTATGATTACAAAGTGACACTTTTACCGACGGGCTATCAGAAAGAAAAAGAGCGAAGGTATCTTGAAGAATTTGCAGCTAAAGCTTTCGATGGATTGATCATTACGTCTCGTGCCAATACACTAGATGATTTATTGGCATATCAAAAATATGGACCTCTAGTTTTTTGTGAAGAAATCAAGGGAAAGCAGGCAAGTTGTGTCTTTATTGATCGAGAACAATCAATTACAGAAGGCCTTACTTATTTGAAGCAGCAAGGTATAAAGCAATTGGGCATCACGTTGGGGCGAAGTGGCAGGCTAAGTTATAACTCAAAAATCACTTTGCAGCTATGTCATCAACTTTTTCCATCTTTTGATGAATCACTTGTTTTTTGGGATTGTATAGATGCAGAGAAAGGAAAACAAGCAGGCTTCTTTTTTAAAGAGCTTGGAGTTGATGGTGTCTTTACAAATTCGGATATGGTTGTAGCAGGCATCTTGCAAAGCTATCTGCAAGATAAGACACCAGTGGTGATTGGACGCGATAATTTGCTGATCAGCGAGCTTCTTGGTTTCCCAACCATCGACCACCATCTGGAAGCTTGCGGAGAAATGGCATTTCAATTGTTTCTTACAGAAAAAAAGGATAAAGTGAAAATACCTTATACGTTTATTCAACGATGAATATATTTAAAGTAGGATGAAAAAACTTGTGAAAGAATGGAGCAGACACCAAAAGTTAGCATAAAAATCTAACTTGGGTGTCTGCTGTTTTGTTATTAGGTCATTTTACGTGTACTTTTTTGTTGGATCATGTAAAAGATTACGCCTTTTTTGGATAATTTCATTTAAAGCTTTTGCTGCACCATGACCACTTCGCTCGTCATAATATGCAGTGAACCGTTCATCGGCTTCGTACATCATTCCTAGTCCTTTATGCGCTTTTGGCTGATATTCAGGCCAGCTGTAAGATAACCACTTCTTATGAGCTTGGAAGATACGGTCTGCTAAGCTTTCATCTTCTGGTTCTTTTAAGTAAAGAGTGAGATCAAATAACATCTGCTTTTCAACAGTTTGCATTTCTTCATACGTTTCTTTATCCATATTCATCCATTTTTCATTGGATGCTGTAACCTTTTTTTCCGTATTTTTGTCGAATCTCTTGTCCATAGGATTCTTCATTTTCTTTCAACTTTTGTTGTTTAAACCCTTCAAATTTTTCTTTGTCACTCATTTTTCTTCCTCCTTCGTACATATCAAGTGTCTGTTGGACAGTTGTCAAGAGGGTATCGATTTGTGCCCGTTTTTCCAGCAACATTTGCTGATGCTTGATTAAAGCTTTCTGGTGGTCAAAAGATGGATTGTCTAAGACCTCTTGGATATCATCCAACTTGAATGCCATTGTTCGATAAAATAAGATGTGTTGCAGACGATCGACTTCTTTTTTGCCATAAATCCGATAACCTGAAGAATTGATCCTAGCTGGTTTTAGCAGTCCAATCTCATCATAAAAGCGCAAGGTTCTCGGACTGACTCCTGATATCTCTGACATTTTCTTTATTGTGTACTCCATTATTTTTCCTCCTGACAAATGTAAGCATAATCCTTTACGTAACGAGAAGGTCAAGAAAAAATTGTATTTTTTTCTCATGAAATTATGTTATACTATTAAGTGATAAAAGGTAAATCCTTTTGTCTTTAAAGGTTCAATTGTAACCGATTCCTTAATGCTAGGAAAGATGGTAACATAACTTAGGTTGGATCTAAATCGACTATATAGAAAAGAGGAATGAGATGAAGCTAATCGAAACACCTGTGAATAGTAATTTAAATATTAAGACATTTTATCCTAAAGTAGTGGAATTCTTTTTTGGGAATACGGCTATTAATTATTACAAATTATTTTCGTTAGATCGAACACAACTGCTATTGGTAGACACATATGATAAAAAGCAAGTCGTGATGATCAATACGAAGAAAAAAATCACAAGGCAAGAAATCGACTATGCGATTCATCACGTTTTAAAAATGACACGAGAAGATGTCAAAGTCCATGTAGGAGTGAAACAGGAGCTAGAACGTGCCGGAATACAATTCAAACGTCCAAATAAAGATATTGTAGTGATAGAACAAAAAAATACGAAGGATTCTATTTAATAACGACTAATAATCATCTTTATGGTAACCTGCTCCATATCTAATGTATACAATAAAAAACAAGGCGAGACTGATTGATGTCTCGCCATTTTTGTTTCCATTCTATTGACAGCTGCTTTCTTACTTTGTATCTTTTTAAAAACGTGTGATATTTTTTCCGCGAGTTTTTTCAACGCAAGGTATATCTTGTCATAATTCGCCTTTCCAAAAAAATTCAATACATAATAAGTTATATCCGTTTCTTTGGGGATAAGAAGCAAAAAAGGAAAGCTGTATTATTTGCTTCAAAAACTTTTGCCATTGATTATGTTGTAGAGACATTTGGTTATATTCGTTCAATCATCGGTATCTTAACGGCTACGATTGTAGTAGGAAAAGCTACTTATTTTATCAAGTAAGAAAAATAGAAAACGCTAATTTCTTCGTGTCTCGGATACATTGAATAAAATAAGTATTCTTTCTCGTTTAGGTTAAATACCAATAAGAAAGGATAGTTTTAGCAGATGGAGTTCATTTTTAGCAAGAAATATCCGTAAAACATGTGCTTTTTCAGAAAAAATGGAAGATTTCTTTTCCTATTAATTTTTTTTGTTATAATGGGTAGGAAATGAAAACTTGCCAAGAGGAGTAATACAAGATGAATAATACTTACCCAGACGACAGTTTGACGCTGCATACGGATCTATATCAAATCAATATGATGCAGACATACTGGGAATTAGGTCGAGCTGATTTACATGCTGTTTTTGAATGTTACTTTCGAGAAATGCCTTTTAACCACGGATACGCGGTTTTTGCAGGATTGGAACGGTTAGTCAATTATTTAGAGAATCTGACGTTCAATGATTCCGATATTGCTTACTTGCGTGGATTAGAAGTCTATCCTGAAGGTTTTTTGGAGTATTTACAAAATTTTGAATTTAAAGCAACAGTTCGTTCTGCTCGTGAAGGAGAACTAGTTTTTGCAAATGAACCATTGATCCAAGTGGAAGGGCCTTTAGCGCACTGCCAATTAGTAGAAACAGCACTGTTGAATATGGTCAATTTCCAAACGTTGATCGCGACAAAAGCAGCTCGTATCAAATCTGTCATCGGAGAAGATCCACTATTGGAATTTGGAACTAGACGGGCACAAGAACTGGATGCAGCAGTCTGGGGAACTAGAGCGGCATATATCGGCGGAGCAGATGCAACAAGCAATGTACGTGCTGGGAAGATATTTGGGATACCAGCTAGCGGGACCCATGCTCATTCGTTAGTCCAATCTTATGGAAATGATTATGAAGCATTTATGGCCTACGCTAAAACCCATAAAGACTGCGTGTTCTTAGTCGACACTTATGATACGTTGAAATCAGGTGTGCCAAGTGCGATTCGCGTGGCGAAAGAATTAGGTGACAAAATCAACTTCCAAGGCGTACGCATCGACAGTGGAGATATGGCCTATATATCTAAGCGTGTTCGGGAACAATTAGATGCAGCCGGATTTACGGAAGCAAAAATCTATGCTTCGAATGACTTGGATGAAGCAACGATTTTGAATTTAAAGATGCAAAAAGCTAAAATTGATGTATGGGGTGTTGGGACAAAATTGATCACAGCCTATGATCAGCCAGCCCTTGGTGCAGTATTCAAGCTAGTATCGATCGAAGATGATGAAGGAAACATGATGGATACGATCAAGTTATCAAGCAATGCAGAAAAAGTAACTACTCCAGGGAAAAAACAAGTGTGGCGCATCACTCGAAATTTTGATGGGAAATCTGAAGGAGACTACGTTACATTATGGGATGAAGACCCTCGAGAAGAAGAAGCTATCTTCATGTTCCATCCTGTGCATACGTTTATCAATAAAACTGTTCGAGACTTTACAGCTCGCCCAGTTTTACAAGATATCTTTATCGAAGGAAAAAGAGTTTACGAATTACCTGCACTAAACGAAATCAAAGAATATACAAAAGAAAATCTAGATTCACTATGGGAAGAGTATAAACGAGACTTGAATCCGCAAAAATACCCAGTCGATCTGTCTACTGAATGCTGGAACCATAAAATGGCTATCATGGAACGAATGAAAAAAAGCGTAGCAGAACTTCATACAGAAGCATAGGAGGAGAATAAATGAGCCTGCAGACAGAAATTATCAATGAATTAGGTGTCAAACCAACAATTGATCCAAAAGAAGAAATACGTAAAAGTATTGACTTTATGAAAGCATATTTGAAAAAATATCCGTTTCTTAAAACTTTTGTACTAGGTATTAGCGGCGGCCAAGATTCTACTTTAGCAGGCCGTTTGGCGCAACTAACGATGGAAGAAATGCGTGAAGAAACAAAAGATGAAAACTATCAATTTATCGCTGTTCGTCTTCCTTATGGTGAACAAGCAGATGAAGAAGATGCAAAAGCTGCTCTTGACTTTATCCAGCCCGATGTTAGTCTGCGAGTAAATATCAAACCAGCTGTTGATGCACAAGTACAAGTATTAAGCGAAGCAGGTGTGGAAATCAGCGATTTTAACAAAGGAAATATCAAAGCACGTCAACGTATGATTACGCAATATGCCGTAGCTGGAGAAAGAGCAGGAGCCGTATTAGGGACAGATCATGCTGCAGAAAACATTACTGGATTCTTCACGAAATTTGGTGATGGTGGAGCCGACATTTTGCCATTATTCCGTTTGGACAAACGACAAGGGAAACAATTGCTTCAAGCATTGAATGCACCGGAAAAATTATACACAAAAATTCCGACTGCAGATCTTGAAGATGGGAAACCAATGATTGCAGATGAAGTCGCACTAGGTGTCACATATAATGAAATTGATGATTATCTAGAAGGAAAAGAAGTTCCCGCTCAAGCACAAGAAAAAATCGAAGCATGGTGGAACAAGACACAACATAAACGACATTTGCCAATTTCCGTTTTGGATGATTTCTGGAAATAACAATAAAGCAAAAACAGCCGTCCCTTCATAGGGATTGGCTGTTTTTGTTTTATAAAATAGAAAAGAAAAATATCAGCTGTAGTAAACTTTTAATTTGATATCCTGATCGTAATTACCGAATCCTTTACCAAATAAAGTACAGCCCCCCACATGTTTGGCATCGTCTTTCACTTCGATTCGCAAATGCCAAGTGTCTTGCTCTTTAGGGATGTCGTTGATCGTGATGTTTGACAAGGGTTCTCCATTCATATTCGTCAAGTGTTTGGTAATTCGGATCGTCTTCAGCAAGCCGTATTGATTAAGATTATCTGGATACCAATCAGGCGTATATTTACCGCGGATATCAGCAAAATCTCCAGGGCTCGTCCATGTTCCTAGCTCCACACCATTTAGGCTGAAAGTGATATCTGAAGGCCAATTGTCATTTGAAAAAGGAAATTCAGAAGAAATTTCCACAGAAACTTCCAACATCTCCAATGTATCCTCTGTATTTAAAAAATTAGGTGCCTGATACTCGACAAATCCGCTGGTAAACCAGAGAATGCGGGCATCCATCCTTCGAGGATCCATAAAATAGCGTGGTTCATCCACTTTCCCGATAAAATCATGGATCGTAGCTAAACCGCATGTTGGTTCAATTGCATAATTTGTATAGTGACCAATAGGTATCGATGTTTCTTTCATATCAAAAGCATTGAATATTTTTTCTGGAAAACTGATATCGATTTTATCGACACGAAGGCTCGAAATTTTTTGTTGTCCTACTTTCTCTGTTTTGATGATGTTTGCTTCCTCTAGCTTTTTCACGTGCATCGTCGTGATAGCACTGCTTACTCCAAGTTCTTTTGCCAAATCTTTGACATTCATCTTCTTTTTGGAAAGTAGCTGGATGATCCTGATCCTTGTTTTACTAGCTAATGCTTCATATACCGGTAAGGATTCTTCGTTTATTTGTAGTTGCATATATATCACCTCTTAAAAGGTTTTTCTTCTATATTAACATATTTGTTAATAAAAGTTATATTAAATTATTTGTTTTAATCATTATTAATATTTTTGTTAATTAAAATCGATAAAAAATAAATAAGTTTAACATTTATATTATTGACAACGCTTTCAACAAGGTGTATTATTCATGTATAAATTAAAGGAGGTCAGTTATGGAAGCCACAATGTTGATTAGTAGTGTCAAGCGTGTAGGCAAAGTTGATCCGCGGTTGTACAGTTCATTTATTGAACATATGGGACGAGCAGTATATGAAGGGATTTATCAGCCAGATCATCCATCAGCTAATAAAAGTGGATTTCGCCAAGACGTCATTCACTTGGTAAAAGAATTGAACATTCCCATGATTAGATATCCTGGTGGGAATTTTGTGTCAGGATTTCGTTGGGAAGACAGTATTGGGCCCATAGCAAATAGGCCTAGAAGGTTGGATTTAGCTTGGCGGACAATTGAAACGAATGAAGTTGGGATTCATGAATTTTATAACTGGTGTCAGCATGTGGGGGCCGAAATCAATATGGCTGTCAATCTGGGTACTCGTGGGGTAGATGCAGCTCGTAATTTAGTCGAATATTGTAATTTTCCTAAAGGAACTTATTGGAGTGATTTAAGGCGTTCGAATGGTCAAGAGAGCCCTTTTGGAATTAAGACATGGTGTTTAGGGAATGAAATGGACGGTCCTTGGCAGATTGGACATAAAACAGCGGAAGAATATGGACGGTTAGCAGAGGAAACGGCTAAGGCGATGAAACTCGTAGATGATTCAATTGAGGTGGTTTTATGCGGAAGTTCGAATCGGCAAATGCCTACATTTGGTGATTGGGAGTTAACAGTTCTTGATCAAGCGTACGATCAAATAGATTATTTGTCTCTTCATCAATATTATGGCAACCAAAAAAATGATCTTTCTCATTATCTTGCACGTTCCTTAGACATGGATCGGTTCATTTCTGAAGTGACAGCGATGTGCGATACAGTCAAGGCGAAGAAACATAGTAAGAAGCAGATCAACCTGTCCTTTGATGAATGGAATATTTGGTATCATTCAGCGGAACAAGATGAGCAAGCAGCGCCTTGGCAGATTGCTCCTCCTTTACTAGAAGATAACTATAATTTTGAAGATGCATTACTATTAGGCTGTCTATTAATCACTTTATTGAAACATGCAGATAGAGTAAAGATTGCTTGTCTTGCTCAATTGGTAAATGTTATTGCACCAATCAGGACAGAAACAAACGGAGAAGCTTGGAGACAGACGATCTATTATCCATTTATGCAAGCTGCTGTGTATGGACAAGGAGAGGTGTTAAGCCCACAAATTCATTCAGCAAACTATGCGACGGAAGATTTTGAAGAAGTGCCGTATTTAGAAAGTATAGCCGTAATAAATGACAAAGAACTTGTCATATTTGCAGTTAACCGTGGAGAAGAAGAAATGAATTTAACTGTTTACTTGTCTGAATTATCAGTAGAGGGAGTGATTGATTTTTCTGAAATGAGTGGGTTTGATACAAAAGCAACTAATCTTCCTAAAAGTGAACAAGTAAAACCAAGTCATTCAACAAATGTAAAAGCTGAAGATGGGAAAATCAATTGTTTTTTGAAACCGCTATCTTGGAATGTGGTCAGATGTCGTTTATCAGATGAAGGAGGAACAAAAAATGAAAGGTAAAAAATGGTTAATTGGCTCTTTGTTGGTAGCTGCAACAGGTATTTTAGGAGCTTGCGGTGGCGGAAGTTCAGCAGAATCTGATTCTGATAAAGAAGTGACTTTGACTTTTTGGAATGGGTTTACTGCATCTGATGGTGAAATATTGCAAGAAATCGTTAATGAATTTAATAAAACAAATGATAAAAACATCAAAATTGAAATGGATATCATGACTTGGGCCAATTTGAATGAAAAACTTCCTACAGCGATTTCTTCTAAAAAAGCACCTGACTTTATTGCATTAAATTATCCAGATTTTGCACAGTATGTAGAAAACGGAGCGGTACAACCATTAGACGATTTCTGGGAATATGATGGAGTAGATAAATCTGATTTTAAAGAAACGGCTATTGAATTAGGTGAAGTAGAAGGTAAACAGTATTTTGTCCCCATGCAGGTACAAGGAATGTATATGTATTGGAATAATGATTTGTTTAAACAAGCTGGATTAGATACTGAACAACCACCTACTACTTGGGAAGAATTGACAGAAATGGCACCAAAATTAACTGATAGTAGTAAAAATGTATCAGGTTTTGTCTTCAATAAGGATGGAACTGCACCGTTATATAACTGGATGTTAGCAAATGACGGTAAATTAGTGAACGATGATTATACTAAGTCTGAATTTGCGTCTCCTGAGAACCTTAAAACGTTAAAAGCGATCCAAAAAATGATCCATGTAGACAAGACTGGTCCAGAATCGATTTCTGGCGCCGAAATGGACAATTTAATGAATGCTGGTCAACTAGCCATTGAAATCAATGGGCCATGGTTAAATAACGGATTGAAAGCAAACGAGATTGATTATAATGTGACTACCTTACCACAAGGGAGTGATTCAGACAAAAAAACAGCTATTTTAGATGGCGTAGGATATGCCATTCCGGCAAGTACAGATAATAATAAAAAAGAAGCTGTCTATGAGTTTTTGAAATATTGGAATACAACTGAAATTGGTAAAAAATGGAGTATCGAAAATGGTTTTCCTGCCTACTTGGACTCAGTAGCAAAAGATGAAGAAGTAAAAAATGATCCTATTGTATCTGAATTATCGAAACAAATGGACTATGCAGAGCCATATTTACCAGGTTTTACCCAAATCTCTGCGATCAATAACGATATCATCAATCCACTGATTGAAAAATTATTAGCAGGAGAAGATCCTGAGACACTCATGAACGATGCAGATGATGCCATCAATCAATTACTGCAAAAATAGTACAGACCTTTATACAGGATAGACTGTTGGCAAGATACAGATATCTGAATGATTGACGTAGTGTTTGCAGATAGGTGTTATTGCAAAAATCACAGCGATTGTTCGGATATCTTATTCAGATTCGTTTAAACCAAGATCGTATATTTTATCAAAATGAAAGATGAGGTGGACTATATGAACGGATTCACCAAATATTGGAATCGCCCTGATCGTGCTGCGTATTTGTTTTTGACTCCATCTTTTTTAGTTTTATTATTATTTACTGTCATACCGCTTTTAGGAACATTTGCTATTAGTTTTACAGATTTGAATATTTTCTTTACATCAAGAAATTTTGTAAGTTTTGAAAATTTCACACGTATATTTAGTGATGAACGAGCAGTTAATTCGTTGATTCATTCTTTATATTTCACCGTACTCGAAACGCCAACACAAATTATCGTTGGTTTATTAGCAGCAGTAGCATTATCTAAAAATACCAGATTCAATCGATTTTGTCGTTCGACATTTTACATTCCAGTTATTTGTTCATTGACATCAATTGCGATTATTTTTTCTATGTTGCTTGATCCGAATGTAGGGGCGATTCCTTACTTGTTTTCACAAGTCGGCTTGCCGATCCCTCAATTTTTTCGCGATCCAACCCTTGCTATGCCGACGGTAGCCATCATGACTGTTTGGAAGAATTTTGGTGTTACTATGACGATTCTCTTGACTGCTATTCAGGGAATCTCTCCCTCTTTGTATGAATCTGCTCAAATGGATGGTGCAACAAATCGGCAGCAGTTTTTTAACATTACGCTACCTCAGATCGTTCCCTCCTTAGGTTTTTGTATTTTAACGAATCTGATTGGTTCGATGCAAGTGTTTGACCAAGTATATGTTGCAACCGCTGGTGGCCCACAATTTAAGACAGAAACAGCTGTTCAATATATTTACAGTCGAGGATTTACAGCACCTTATGAATTGGGCTATGCATCAGCACTGTCTTCGGTTTTGTTTATCATTGTTGCAACTATAGCTATCTCCACTAATGTGTACATGTCACGGAAAGAAAAACAAATGAAATAGGAGGGAAACCTGTATGGCACCAGAAAGCTCGATTACAGTTACTGTGAATAGTCGAAAAGCAGTTAGTGGTAAAAAAATCATTCGAACGATTAGTATGCTAGTTATATTGTTGGTTATTGCGTTTCCTTTTTTGTGGCTGATTATTTCTTCTTTTAAACACGAAAAAGACATTATCTCATTTCCGCCTAGAATATTTGCAGACAGCTATACCCTAGATAACTATATTAAGGTTTGGACAACGATCCCTTTATTAGATTACATCAAAAATACAGTGATTTTTGCTGGAGGGACAGTGATCACTTCTGTATTCTTTGATTCTCTTGCGGGGTATGCATTTGCTCGTATGCGTTTCAAAGGAAAATCAGTTTTGTTCTATTTCGTTTTGCTGACAATGATGATCCCATTCCAAGTCTTCATGATTCCTCTATTTATTGAAGTCAATTTGCTTGGCATGCTTGATACTTATGCAGGTTTGATCATTCCTCGTATGACAACTGCATTTGGTATCTTCATGATGCGCTCCTTTTTTATCACTTTACCAGATTCTTTGGAAGAGGCAGCACGCATTGATGGATTAAGTGAGTTTAATATTTTTTTGAAAATCATGTTGCCATTGAGCAAACCTACTCTTTTATCATTAGGGATCTTCACGCTGATGAATAGTTGGAATGACTTGCTTTATCCATTGATATTGACAAGTAGTTCAAAAATGAGAACTTTACCAGCAGGGTTAGCTTTATTTACGGGGCAGAACATTTCTTTTTATGGACCTGTAATGGCTGGAACGGTTATTTCAATGCTGCCATTACTAGTGGTTTATATTTTTGCACAGAAATATTTTGTTCAAGGAACAGCTATGTCTGGAATGAAAGAGTGAGGAAGATGAAAATAGTTGAGACTAAATTTTATGGACAGTTGATTATAGTTTCTGATTACATCTTATTAGGTATTCTCTGGGTAATCGTGTGTTTGCCTGTCATTACTATCGTGCCTGCTACATGTGCTGTTTTTTATGTAATGGCGCAATGGAAAGGTGAGGGATCAGGAAATATCATTTATTTTTTCTTTCAAGGAATGAAGCAACATTTTGGTAAGAACTTGTTCCTTAGTCTGTTAACGATCATTATTTATTTTCTTGTTAATCAATTATTAGAAGAACAGACAATCGTACTTTCAATTAGTGGATATGTAGTTTCACTTATTTATTCCATGTTTCTTTTGTCCTGGATATATGTGATTTCTGAAAACAAAGATATCACGTTTTTACAAATTTTTGAACAAAGTGCATGGAAAGTATTTTTTGATTTTTTGAGAAATATTCTTTGTTGCGTATTGTTATTAGGATTTGTACTGCTCATATTTCTTTTCCCTCCTTTTATTTTTATCTTTGCTGGTGGCGTATGGAAACTTGTATCTATTATCTTGACTATAGGAAATGAAAGGTAGGGAAAGCTGTTGGACGAAGAAGTGAAATTAAAAATCAGAGAGGATTTTACGGTAGGAGAGATCAGTTCTCGGCTGTTTGGCTCATTTGTTGAACATATGGGAAGTGTCGTCTATACAGGGATTTATGAACCGGGCCATGAAACAGCTGATGGTGACGGGTTTAGACAAGATGTCCTCTCTTATGTAAAGGAATTGGAATTAGGTGTCATTCGCTATCCTGGAGGAAACTTTACATCTGGTTATGATTGGGTGGATACTATAGGTAGGAAAGAACAACGACCAAAAAAAATTGATTTAGCATGGCGAGGTATAGAACCAAATTCTTTTGGGCTCCACGAATTTTTTAAATGGATCAGTCATGTACAAGCGGAACCGATATTCACGGTGAATTTAGGAACAAAAGGAATCGATGAAGCAAAAAATTTAGTAGAATATTGTAATTTTCCAAAAGGAACCTTCTGGAGTGATTTAAGAATAAAAAATGGGCAAAAAAAGCCTTTTGGCGTTAAATTATGGTGTTTAGGGAATGAGCTAGACGGGCCATGGCAAGTGGGGGCTAAGAGTGCTTATGAATATGGTAGGTTAGCAAATGAAGCCTCAAAAGTCATGAAGTTAGTGGATGATTCAATTGAAACAATCTTAGTTGGAAGCTCTACGCCACGTTTACCATCGTACCCTGAATGGGATCGTATCGCATTAGAAGAAGCTTATGAGAATGTAGATTATTTAGCTTTGCATAACTATATTGATAAGTATGATGAAGAAGACTTGACTAAACCTCCTAAAAATGAGCGTGATGATACAGCGACATACCTTGCAAAAGCTTATCGATTCGATCGTCAAATTGAAGAAATCGTTGCTACTTGTGATTATGTAAAAGGATATTTAAGAAGTGAGAAAACAATGTATCTAGCGTTTGATGAATGGAATGTACATGCCCAACCGGAAAAAAGACATAGGGATTTTGAAGTCGGTAGTCCCATCGATTGGTGTTACTTTACTATGGAAGATACATTATTATTTGGTTCATTAGGGCTGGCTATTTTACGACACGCAGATCGCGTAAAGATTAGTTGTCAATCATTGTTAGTAAACACAATACCTTTAATACTAACAGATGCTAAAGGTCAAGCATGGAGGAATCCAACTTATTATGTGATGCAACACTTATCGAAATATGCTAAAGGTCAAGTATTGGAACAACGAATCATTTGCCCTGTTTATGATTGTGAAAAGATAAAAAATGTTTCTTATGTGGACAGTGTGATCGTAGATAACGGCAATCAGCTGACTATTTTCTTGATCAATCGCACAAATGAACAACAAAAGATAACGATTGAGCATGATTTCAATTTGCTAGATCAAGGAGAGCACTACACATTAACCAGTAGCGATCTGTTGGACAAAAATACACGTGAAGAACCAGAAAAAATAAGACCTGAAATAAACTATTTTTCAATAGAAAAACATGACGAATTAAATGTAGGGATAGAAAAATACTCTTGGAATGTAATTAGAATAAAGAAAATGTGAGGAAATTTGTTATGATGAAGAAACTTTATAATAATCCTATCGTTCGGCAACGGGCAGATCCTTGGGTATATAAACATACAGATGGTTATTATTATTTTACAGGATCGGTTCCAGGCTACCAAGTGATTGAATTAAGAAGGGCAAAGTCACTGAATGAATTAGAACATGCTGAAAGCCTAATTGTATGGCAGGCTCATGAAGAAGGACCGATGAGTGAATTGATCTGGGCACCTGAAGTCCATTATATCAATGGAAAATGGTATATTTACTTTGCTGCAAGCAATCATAAAACTATACGTGATGAATCTCATCATCACCGCATGTTCGTACTTGAAAATCAGCATATAGATCCAATGAATACAGATTGGATAGAAAAGGGACAAATAAAAACGAAAAGGGAAACTTTCAGTTTAGACGGAACAACTTTCTCTTCTCAAGGAAAGCTATATTATGTGTGGGCTCAACAAGATCCTGAAATTACTGGGAATTCTAATCTTTATCTATCCGAAATGGATAATCCTTGGACGTTAAAGGGGAAGCAGATCCTCCTTTCTATACCTGAGTATGAATGGGAAAAACGGGGTTTTTCAGTAAATGAAGGTCCAGCAGTCCTTACTCGCAATGGGAAAATATTCATTACGTATTCTGGTAGTGCAACAGATGAAAACTATGCCATGGGTCTGCTGTGGGCTGATGAGCACAAGAATCTTTTATTAAAAGAATCATGGCATAAATTATCGGAGCCAATATTCGTTTCTTCTGAAAAAAATAAGCAATTTGGTCCTGGTCACAACTCGTTTACGGTTTCAGAAGATGGGTGCTTTGATATTTTGATCTATCATGCTCGACCAGAGAAGAACCAAAAAGGGGATCCGTTAGACAATCCCAATCGGCACGCGAACGCGCAATGCTTTACGTGGAATGAGCAAGGATTTCCAGAATTTGGTGAACCTGTTCCGTATGCCTTATGAGCACAAGAAACCTTGATTTTTGCTTGAATAAACCTTGCAGACTCGTTATGATATATGTACGTACAAATAAAAAGGGGCAAGGCAAATGGCAAAATATCAAGATATTGCAGAAGAGATAAAACAAAAGATCCTTCGTGAGGAATACGAAGTAAATACAACCATTCCTTCAGAATTCAAGCTGCAAGAAATATATGACGTCAGCAGACATACGATTCGGCAAGCAATCGCTGTGTTGGTAAATGAGGGCTATCTGCGTAAAGAAAAAGGATCGGGCACATATGTAGATGACAGCTATAAGATAGAAAAAACACCATTGAACAGAACAAAAACGATCGGTGTCATCACCACATATCTCTCTGACTATATTTTTCCGTCGATTATCCGAGGAATCGAAAATGAATTACGAGAATCTGGGTATTCATTGCTTTTAGCCAGTACGAATAACGATCACGAATTAGAGAAAGAATGTTTGAAGAAAATGATTGCTTATGGGGTAGATGGTTTGATCGTTGAGCCTACGAAAAGTAATCAGTATAATCCAAACTTAGCACTTTATGTGGCTTTGAGAGAACAAGACATTCCGATGGTGATGATCAACGCTGCCTATGAAGAGTTAAATGCCTCTTATATTTGTTTAGATGATGTGAAAGTCGGTTTTATGGCAGCGGAATATTTGATAAAAAAAGGGCATCAGCGTCTGTTATTTATCACAAAAATTGACGATCTTCAGGGAAAATATAGGATGAAAGGTTTTATCAGCGCGTGTGAACAGTACAATGTGCGTTTTTTGATGGAAGACATCATTACTTTCACCACGGAAACACGAGAAACAATCGCTGAAAAAACAGTACAACGGTTGAAAGAAGAACAGGCTTTAGATGGGATCATTTGCTATAACGACCAAATAGCTAGTTTATTGCTAGATAAGCTGACAGAAAATGGCTATCAAATTCCAGATGATCTATCCATCGTAGGAACAGACGATTCTTCTTTAAGCCATTTAGGAAATAAAAAATTAACAACATTGACACATCCAAAAGAAAAGTTGGGACAAGATGCCGCACGGTGGATCGTCACAACGATTGAAAAAGGACAGGCACAGCCGAATATTCTTTATGAACCTGTACTAGTTGAACGGGAAACAGTGAAAGAAAACGAAAAATAAGAGACGGGTTTTTACCGCCTCTTATTGCTCCTACGGTTACTCGTCGCAATGTTTGTGAGAGCTTTTGTCATCGCTCAAGGCTGAACGTTTCTTTCACCACCTCTCCACTAAACGGTGTTCTCCTACCAACTGGTCACAAGTCACAATATTCATCAAACATGAGAAGCTGTTTTTTGAAATTGCTCCTTGTGACTCGGAGTTAAACGGCAGGCTCGCCACTTCTTCCTTAAACGATGTTCAAAAGCTTGCATCTGCGGTAATAAGCCTAACCAAACGAAAAATAGGAGAAGCTATTTTTGTTTGGCTGTTCTTATTATTTGATGAAGGACAGCTTTTTCACAACCTCTGATTCACGGTGTTCCAGAAGTAACTTCTTCGAAAATAAGCTGAAATTCCACAAAAATTTAAGAAGCAATTTTCGTAAATTCCTTCTTATTTCTTGAAGCTGACCACTTCTGTCACAACCTCTTTAAGAATGATGGATAGAAATACGTTTAGGATAAGTTTTTTTAGATGCACTTTGTTCGATTTCCTCTAAAGATTTCCCACGAGTTTCTGGTACGATCTCTTGAATAAATAAAACCCCTAAAAAGCAGATGATCCCAAAAATGCCGAAAACGATTTCTTGAGACATAGAAGCAGTCATCACAGGAAAAAGCAAGCCAACTAGGAAAGAACCAATCCAATTAAAAGAAGAGGCTAGGCCAGATGCTCGCCCGCGGACAGCTAGTGGGAATATTTCGCCTACGATTACCCATGTCAGTGGAGCCCATGTGCAAGAATAAAATGCGACATAAATACATAAAAACAAGAGAATCAACAACGAATTTGTATGAGCATCCAGTACAGTTCCTAAAACAGCTGGTAGGATGAAAGAAAGTCCCATCACGCTACCGCCTATTTTCAATAAAGTTCGCCGATTGAACTTGTCTGCAATAACCAAAAAGAGCAAAGAACCAGCAACTAAAATGATTCCTTGGATGATCGGCCACATCAATGCATCGCTCGCTGCATGCCCAGTCGCTTTTTCTACGATCAGCGGAATATAGTAAAAAATAGCATTAGCTCCTTGAAATTGCTGGAATATTGCTACACCAATACCGGCAATGACTAAGGAACGATATTTTTCTAAAAACAAAGTATGCCAAGAAGTTCCGGTTGTCTTTTCTTGTTTGACATTCAGCTGGATTTGTTCGAATTCCTGTTCAGCTTCTTTTGGTGTCCGAATATAGTTCAATACTCTTTTTGCCTCTTCCAAGCGGCCAGATTGCATAAGAAAACGCGGTGACTCTGGTAGAGCTAAAACACCGAAAAATAAAATCAGCGCGGGGACAGCAGCGAGTCCTAACATCACGCGCCAAGCCATCGTTTCAGGCAACCCTTTTAGCAAATAATCTGCAACATAGGAAAGGAGCATGCCAGAAGCAATCATCACTTGATTGATCCCTGACAATCTTCCCCTTAGTCTAGCAGGAGCCATTTCAGACATATAAGCAGGAACTAGGGCAGATGCAGCGCCAACAGCTAAACCTAGAAGAATCCTTGCTGCAATCAGAAAATAAGAACCATTGTGAGGGGCAGATGCAGAAAGGACAGAACCAGCCATAAAAATAAGTGCAGAAAGAAGAATCATTTTTCGTCGTCCAAGCTTATCAGAAAGAAGACCAGATAAAGAGCCGCCAAGGATCGCACCTAACATGACCGAAGACGTGATCCATCCTATCAAAGAAGCTTTACCTGCCAAACCCCAATCATGCTGTAAAAAAGGTAAGGCGCCGGTCATAACACCAATATCATATCCAAATAGAATGCCGCCAAATGCGCCAAAAAAATAAATAAACGATGAGGAAACTTTTTTTTCTTTTTTCATAAGTATTCTCTCCTTCTAGAATTTCGAGAAGGCGGTTGATCAGATTTTGTAAGCAATTTCATTTTATAACTTATGTACGTACAAAACAAGTGTTTTTTATTGTATTCTTGTAAATAACCGCTTGACATGTACGTACAAAAGTATACAATAATCATTGTAAGCGCTACTAAAAAGACGGTTTGATCAGGTTTGACGAGAAGGAGGGAGTTAAATCATTATGAAGGAAGTAAATGCGCAAAGTATGTTAGATGTCATAGATGGTCGTACATCTTTAGGGATTGAGTTTGGATCAACTAGGATCAAAGCTGTATTGATTGATTCATCTTTTACTCCTATTGCCGCTGGTAGTTATGAGTGGGAAAACAAACTAGAAAATGGTATCTGGACCTATTCATTAGAAGATATTTGGAAAGGACTGCGCGTCAGTTACCGAAAAATGGCAGCAGAAGTATTCGAAATCTATGGCGAGAATCTTACGACAATCGGGTCGATTGGGTTCAGTGCAATGATGCACGGTTATCTAGCATTTGATAGCAAGGAACAGTTACTAGTACCATTTCGTACTTGGCGAAATACAATCACTGAAGAAGCAGAACGAATATTAACGGAAAAATTTCAATACAATATTCCGCAGAGATGGAGTATCGCTCATTTGTATCAATCTATTTTGAATAAAGAAGAACATGTGAAAGAAATTAATTTTTTGACAACGCTTGCAGGTTATGTCCATTGGCAGCTTACTGGTGAGAAAGTACTAGGCGTAGGAGATGCATCAGGCATGTTTCCTATCGATCCTTCAACGAAAACCTACCATCAAGAAATGAAAAATATTTTTGGTCAGTTAGTCGAAAAAGCGCACGTAGCGATTGACTTGGATCACATTTTGCCTAAAGTTCTAGTAGCAGGAGAAGAAGCTGGCAAGTTAAGCGAATCAGGGGCTTATCTGATCGACCCTACGGGAAATTTGAGACCAGGAATCCCGGTTTGTCCGCCAGAAGGGGATGCAGGAACCGGTATGGTCGCTACGAACAGTGTAGCCAAACGGACAGGGAACATTTCGGCTGGTACTTCCGCCTTCGCTATGATCGTATTAGAAAAAGAACTAGAAAATGTCCATCCGGAAATCGACATGGTCACTACACCTTCAGGAGAACTAGTAGGCATGGTTCATACGAATAACTGCTCTTCGGATATCAATGCTTGGGTCAGTATTTTTGAAGAATTTACCAATTCTTTGGGTATGGAGATAAGCAGAGATAAATTATTCACGGCATTATTCAACAAAGCGCTAGAAGGCGATACGGATTGCGGGGGATTACTTTCTTATGGTTATTTTTCTGGAGAGAACATTACAGGAGTAAATGAAGGAAGGCCATTATTTGTACGTACACCAGGTAGCCGTTTTGATTTAGCGAATTTCATGCGGATCCATTTAGCCAGTGCTTTTGGTGCAATGAGAATCGGAATGGATATATTGAAATCTGAGAATGTCCAAATTGATCGTTTAGTGGGGCATGGGGGGATTTTTAAAACACCAGAAGTTGGACAGCGGATTCTAGCATCTGCTATGGAGGCACCAGTTACAGTGATGGACACAGCCGGAGAAGGTGGAGCGTGGGGAATCGCGTTATTAGCAGCCTATATGATGGATCGACATGGGAAGTCTTTAGAAAACTTCTTGGCAGAAGACGTGTTTGGACAAGACCAAGGAATCACCATCACACCTTCAGCAGAAGAAATAGCAGGCTATCAGATATTTATGAGACGTTACCGTGAGGGGATCGACATTGAAAAAACAGCGATTCATCAATTGCAAGAAAAAGGAGTGATAGAAAATGCTGGAACAACTGAAAGAAGAAGTGTATCAAGCAAATCTTGACTTGCCTAAACATGGACTCGTCAAATATACATGGGGAAATGTGAGCGCTTTTGATCCTGAAACACGATATTTCGTTATCAAACCTAGCGGAGTCAGTTATGAAGAGATGACAGCAGACGACATGGTCGTTGTGGACTTGGACAATCATATCATTGAAGGTAAACTCAATCCCTCTTCGGATACGCCTACTCATGCTGTTTTATATCGTTCATTTCCTCAAATCGGAGGAATCGTCCATACTCACTCGACATGGGCGACGATCTGGGCACAAGCAGGATTGGATGTTCCTGCGATGGGGACGACGCATGCAGATACTTTTTATGGATCGGTACCTTGTGCTCGATTTTTGACACAACAGGAAATCGACAGCGGGTACGAATATGAAACAGGAAAAGTTATCATAGAAACATTCAAAGAACGCAAAATTGATCCCTTAGCAATTCCAGGGGTACTTTTACACGGACACGGTCCATTTACTTGGGGGAAAGATGCGCAAAGTGCGGTAATGAACGCAGTCGTACTAGATGAAGTATGCAAGATGAATTTATTTACCAGACAGCTCAATTCATTTTCAGAAGAGCTGCCTCAACGGATTTTAGATAAACATTATTTACGAAAACACGGAAAAAATGCGTATTACGGACAAAACAAATAAAAGGAGTGGCTAGTTATGTTGAATATTGGAGAAAAAGAATTTTGGTTTGTTGTAGGATCACAGCATTTATATGGGGAAGAAGCACTGCGAGAAGTAAAGAAACATGCACAAGAAATGGTCGATGAATTGAATGAAAATGGCCAATTGCCTTATCCAATCCGCCTTCAAGAATTAGCAGTTACTGCTGATACGATCACAAAAATCATGAAAGAGGTCAATTATCGAGAAGAAGTAGCAGGTGTGATCACTTGGATGCATACTTTCTCACCAGCAAAAATGTGGATCCGCGGGACAAAGCTTCTACAAAAACCATTGCTTCATTTAGCTACGCAATATAACGAAAGCATTCCTTGGAAAACGATCGATATGGATTTCATGAATTTAAATCAATCCGCTCATGGTGACCGCGAATATGGGTTCATCAATGCTCGATTAAATAAAAAAAATAAAATCGTCGTTGGCTACTGGAAACGACCTGAGATCCAAAAAGAGATTGCTGATTGGATGGATGTTGCAGTAGCCTATAATGAAAGTTTTGGAATAAAAGTGGCTCGTTTTGGTGACAACATGAGAAACGTGGGTGTCACAGAAGGAGACAAAGTGGAAGCACAGATTCAATTTGGTTGGACTGTTGATTATTTTGGTATCGGAGATCTTGTACAAGTAATCGATCGCGTATCAGACGAAGAAGTCGATCAATTATTTGAAGAGTACAAGGAATTGTATACCTTCGACTATGGTGATTATGAAGAAAAGACATGGGAGGAACATGTAAAAGTACAAGCTCAGCAGGAAATCGGTATTCGCCGTTTCTTAGAAGAAGGAGGCTATAACGCTTTTACGACTAATTTTGAAGACCTGTATGGAATGAAACAACTACCTGGACTAGCTGTACAACGTTTGATGGCAGAAGGATACGGTTTTGCCGGGGAAGGCGACTGGAAAACTGCAGCGATTGATCGGTTGCTGAAAATCATGGCTCGAGGGAAAGATACAGGATTCATGGAAGATTATACTTACGAGCTAGCTAGTGGCCAAGAAGCAATCTTGGAATCCCATATGATGGAAGTAGATCCGACGCTTGCTGCGACGAAACCAAGAATCGTTGTTTCTCCTTTATCAATGGGAGATAGAGAAGATCCGGCGCGTCTTGTATTTGATGGGAAAGCAGGAGAAGGAGTAGTCGTTTCGATGGCAGATTTCGGTACGCATTATAAACTGCTGATCAACGAAGTAGAAGCCTTTGAACCAACAACTGAAGCACCTAATTTGCCTGTTGCACGTGTGTTATGGAAAACTAAACCGAATTTCCATGAAGGTGTCCATTCATGGATTCAGGCAGGTGGCGGTCATCATACCGTTGTCTCGCTAAATCTAACAACAGATCAAATTGAAACGTGGGCAAAATTAGTTGAGTTGGAAACAGTGGTTATTAGATAAAAAGAGGTTGTGAAAAAGCCGCTTAGTTTTAAGAAATAAGAAGAGATTGACGAAATTTGCTTTTCAACTTTTTTGAAATTTAGTCTTATTATCAATGTCAGCTAACGGAACACCATTTATCAAGATATCTCACCCTCAATATTTTGCTCTCGAAAATAAGGCTTATGGCAGTAACTTGTCATAGCCTTATTTTTATCACTAAGCCTACTCTGCTCTAACTGCTCTTTTTGCTTCTAGGAAGTCAAATGGTAAACAGTTGTCTAATTGCAGAAATTTCGAGATACTTGTTAGTAAGGAGGGGGTTTTATGTATCACGTTCATTTGATTGATGCTATTCCAGAACAAGAGATAGAAAAGTTACAAGGGGAATATTTCAAAATAATAGATGATTTGCCAGCCGAAGGAATAGTTATTCGTAGTACGAAAGTGAAAGATGAATGGCTTACACCAGATTTGCTAGCAATTTCAAGAGCTGGTGTTGGGGTGAACACGATCAACGTTGAAAAAGCTTCTGAAAACGGGACGATCGTCATGAATACACCAGGTGTAAATGCTAATGCAGTAAAAGAGCTTGTTTTGTGCTGTTTGCTCTTATCTTCCCGTCCGATAATCGAAGCAAGTCGTATGGTACAAACACTAACAGGTCCTAATATTTTAGAACAGGCAGAAAACAAAAGAAGTGCTTATGTGGGACGAGAATTGCAAGGCAAAACCATCGGTCTTCTTGGTCTTGGAGCGATAGGCACAAAAGTAGCGCTAAGTTGCTATAGCTTAGGGATGGATGTCTTGGGTTATTCTATCCGCGATGCCCAGTTGGATTATGTTCGGCAAGCAGATTTAGAAACAGTTCTTTCTACCTCGGATTACATCGTAGTCATGCTGCCGTTGACAGAAGATACAAAAGGATTGATCGATCAGGCGAATATAGAAAAAATGAAAAAAGATGCTGTACTTATCAATGTAGGAAGAAGTGAAATTGTTGATAAATATGCTGTTATGCAAGCATTGGAAAAACAACATCTGGCCAAATACGTGACTGATTTCCCAGAAGAAGAGTTCTTAGAAAATGACCGTATACTTATGTTGCCTCATCTAGGGGGATCGACTCAGGAAGCTTTGGCAGACAGCGGACGTTTGGCAGTTGAAGCCTTAAAAGATTATCTTTTGCTCGGTACGGTTAGAGAAGCGGTCAATTATCCATCCGCACGAATGTTTTTCCAAGCGCCGTTTCGATTCACTATATTTTATCAAAAGAAAACCAATATATTAGCAGAGATATTTTCTCTGCTGAATGAGAACGAGCTAGCGATCGCAGATATATCGCGTAACCATAAGAATGAGCATGTCTACATATTGATTGACATAGACAGTACTGATTTTGAACAGCTCAATCAAGTGAAACAACAGCTAGAAAAAATTTCTGGAGTACGAAAGGTCCGCTTATTAAAGAAACCAGAAAGGCCATAAAGAAAGAGAATATTTGGATTTCATTAATTCTTCTTTCCGTTCTTTACTTTCGAATTTCGTACAACTAAAATAAGAGAAGCAACATTCTTTTATTGATAGAAATGAAGGAGCAAGCATTTGAAAAGATATATAAGCAGACTTTCGACCAAACAGAAAAAGATTTTAAAAGGAACAGCAGCAATCATCAGTATCTTTTTTCTTGTTGTTTTTAGTAATTTGTTTTTGCAGTGGTGTCAAAATGATCTATCCGTAGACCTTGCGTTGAAATTTGCTTTTTCTTGGCATACGGAAAAATTCTTCTTAGCCTGTCTCGTCTTGCTGATCATTCTTATTTTTCTGATTGCACTAGCAGGATCTGTCCCTTTAGGTTCCCTTACGTATGTCGTAGCCATCGGTGTATTAGGTTTTGCAAATTATATGAAAATGAGTTATCGGCAAGAACCGATTTATCCAGACGATTTGAAGATGATCACTGAAATCGGATTGCTGAAAGATATAACCGGCACTATGCTGTTTACAGTGATCTTAGCTGCCGTAGGAACCGTGCTAGGATTGTTTTGCTGGTACATGTTTCGAAGCCTGAAAAAAGGAAGGCGATTCCAATTGATCCGATTAACGACACTGCTTGTGGCAATTGGACTGCTAGGGTATATCAGTAATTTCAACAATCCCGATAATTTGTTGCGAAAAGCATATAATAAAACGGCACTATGGATACCTTACAGCCAGAAAATGAACTACTATAACACTGGTTTTATCGGTGGGTTTTTGTACAATCTGAAGGTAGAACCAATGGATGAACCTGAAGGATATTCGAAAGAAAAGATCAAAGAAATCACTGAAAAATACCAGAAGCTAGCCGATGAAAAAAATAAAACTGTAGAGGAAGAGTCGCCGAACATCGTGTTCGTGATGAGTGAAAGTTTCTCAGATCCTAGTCGATTAAACGGCGTAGAAGTATCTGGTGAGCCATTGGCAGATTATTATGAAGTAGCTGATCAAACATATAGTGGCAATATGCTTTCTCAAAACTATGGCGGTGGAACAGCAAATATCGAATTTGAAGCATTGACTGGTTTTTCTATGGCGTTATTTAATGCGCAACTCACCACCCCTTACACGATGCTTGTACCAAAAATGGATCAGCTTCCTTCTATCGTTTCAGCGTTAAACGCACAATCATACCAGACGACAGCGATCCATCCATACAATACTTCGATGTATAAAAGAGAGGATGTTTATCAGACATTAGGATTTGACCAGTTCATCAGCGAGCGTACGATGACCTATACGGATACGATAGAGAATAATCCATATATTTCTGATGAGTCAGCTTACAAAGAAGTAATGACACTTCTCAAGGAAGAAAAAACACCTCAGTTCATTCATTTAGTCACGATGCAGACACATATGCCTTACAATGGAAAGTATGATAGACTGGGCTATTCTGCAGAAATTTCAGATGGAAGTGGGACACTTGACTTAGAGAATTATCTGCAAGATATTTCCTATAGCAGCACGGCACTGAAGCAGTTCACGGAAGAATTGAAGAATCTTTCTAGAAGGACTTTAGTTGTTTTTTGGGGGGATCATCTGCCAGGGATCTATTCAGATACCATCCAAGCCAAAAATGATAAACAAACATTACACGAAACACAATTCTTGATGTTTGACAGCAAAGGGAAATTAGAAAAGCAAACGACTCAAGATGCAATCACCAGTCCTTTTTATTTTGCAGCGAATCTAATGGAACAGACGAATCAGACAACAAATGGCTTTTATCAGCTGCTTTTATCATTAGAACAGGAACTTCCGGCGTTTGAACGAGAACTGTACTATCAAAACGGACAGTGGTATAAAGAAGCGCAATTCAATCGCTCGCAACAAGAGATTTACGACGAATATCAATTGATCCAATATGACATTGTCGCAGGGAAACAATATAGTTTAGCAGATGGTTTCTTTGAGCACGAATAAGAATGGCGAGCTGTATAGAAACCATTAAATTTTTTCAAGTACTTGTCATTTGAGGATAAAAACAAGTAGAATAAATAATAACAACAATGGAGAAAGTAGGAAAACGAACATGTTACCGAATATTGGCTATTATGTGCAGTCCATCGATCAAATCGTCAAGGAAACAGAAGCAATCGGAGAAGGAATGCATCCGAAATATGAAGTGATCAGAAACGCAATCGATGAAGGAAAAACAAGTGACCTGGACAAATCGACTCTTGAAGAGATCATCCTGTTATTTGAAGAAGGAACAAAAAAATATCGGGCAATGCTCAAGAAAGTCAGTACATTGCGCCCACCAGCAAAAGCAATGGGCATTCATAAAAATTTTGAAAAAGCTTATCTTTCATATGTAGCAGGCTGTGAAGAAATGATTCAAAGTATTGATCTTGAGTCAGGGGTAGATAAAGATTTATTCAATACATCTGAAGCAAAACAAGACCAAGCGACAGACCAATTGACAGCTGCCATCCAAAAAATGACTAATTTGTTGTTGAAAAAATAAAAGAAATCTTTGATAACAATAAAAACTAGAGTTATCTAATATAAATGTAATATTACCTTTATGATAGAGTGATCAAAATCCTTTATGATAATGACATACCTATAACCAACAACAACCTTGTACTTACTCAAAATCGAGTAAATACTCCTTTTCCGTCGAGTCTAACCATCTCGGCGGTTTTTTATTTGTAGAAAAGAACATCAGGATAGACGGAAAAGTCTTGTCCTGATGTTCTTTTCAGATAGTATGGAAAGCTGATTAGTTTTCTACATTCTGTACATATTGTTCAAAGTAGTTCTGTAAATCGGCTTTGAGTTTCTGATATTCCTCTTCGCTATACTCTTTATCTTCGATTTTCCCATCAAAGAAAGGAATATTTAGTTCTTCCCGTAGTCTGTCTAATACGTCTTGCTGATTCATTTCATTCTCCTTTTCTTACTAACGATCAAAATAAACACAGACACATTCTGGTGCATAGACATCTTTTTTTAGTAATTCCAGTAATCCTGTTTCAGGATGACGGCGATATAATGTCAGATTATCGGTATTCTGATTGGCACACACGACAAAATTATTGCTTGGATCTAGTGCGAAATCGCGGGGAAAATCCCCTTCTGTTGAGATGATTTGCTTGTTTTGAATGTGGGAACCATCTTCAAAAACTGCGAATACAGCAATCGAGTTATGTCCTCGGTTAGAAGCATAAAGGAACTTGCCATCATTTGAAATGCGGATAGCTGCCCCTCCATTTTCACCGTCGAATTCTTCTGGCAAGGTCGATATTTTCTGTAATTCTTCAAAAGCACCTGTTTCTTTATTATAAGAAAGCACGCGGACTGTGCTGTCTAATTCACCAAATAAATAAGCGAATTGTCCATTTGGATGAAAGACAAGATGGCGAGGGCCTGTTCCTGGCTCTGCAGTGAAGGTAGTTACAAGATTCAATTTGCCGTTTTCGGACACATCATAAGTATACACACGATCTGTACCAAGATCACATACGACTAATCGTTGGTCAGGAGTCAGATCCGTATAGTGGACATGCGCATGATCTTGGTTTTTATGAGGACCTGTCGTTTCTTGATGGAATATTGAATCTGCTGCTTTCAGTTCGCCATCTCCTAATATATGGTAGACATTTACTTCACCTTTATGATAGTTCGCCCCGTATAGTAATTGACGTGCTTCATCAACCGCTACATAACACAAAGGAGCGCCAGACTCTGTTACCGCATTCAAAAAATGAAAATCCTTATCGTACGCACCGGCACCACCTAATCCATCCACACTAGTAACTGTGTAAAGATTGCCAGCTTTACTTTTTGCTACATAGGTAGGGCTATTTTCTTCAACAGCTAATGAAAGGTTGGCTAATTCTTCTTTTTCTGTATCAAGGTCGATCGTATAGATTCCTTTACTTTCGCGACGCGTATAGGTTCCTAAAATTATCTTTTCGATCATATGAGCTGATTCCTCCTAATTGTAATGAAATAGTTTTCGTTTTTATTCTATCACATAATTATTCCACACGGCTAAAGAATGAGAATGTGTTATACTGTTTTTGAAAGCAATTAAAGGAGAGAGTGCAATGATTCAGGCAAAGATTACAGAAATTGGGACAGAAGCAATAAACAAGGAAGAACCCATGCTGATTTTGTTCGATAAAACAGCAACAGCTGCCTTACGAAAATATTCGGTGATTCAAGAAGTATCAAAAGACGAACCTTTTTCTTTGAAAGCAGGCGGAACAATTGCTTTTGATGATCAGGTATATACGATCGATTATGTCGGTCCGATGGCCAATGGGAATTTAGAGACAGTAGCTCACGTATCATTGATTTTTGATGCTTGTCCAGAAGAAGGACAAATTGCAAATGGAATCTATCTTCATCCGCATAGACTGCCTGCTATTGGTTTGGGAAGCCAAATTTTTTATAACTAACAGGAGGAATTATGGAAGGAAAAAATAAGAAGAACAGACCGGTGTCGTGGTTTTGGCGCTGGTTTTTAAATAATCAAGTAGTCACAGCCTTACTTGTTGTATTGTTAATATTGCTGATCGTCTTTTTATTTACAAAAGTTTCATATTTGTTTGCACCAATCTGGCAATTTTTAGCAATCGTAGGTCTGCCTATCATTTTAGCAGGAATCTTGTATTACTTGATGAATCCGGTAGTTGATTACTTTGAAAAGCGAAAAGTACCAAGGCTTTACAGTATCATTGGGCTGTTTGTTTTGGTTGTTGCACTAATCGCATGGGGGAGCGTAGTGATCATCCCTAAGATTCAGGAACAAACAGTGAGCTTCATCAGTAACTTCCCTCAATATGTAGATACGATTGATAATAAATTAACCGAGATTTTGCGGGACCCGCTGTTCAACCAATTTCGCGAACAGTTGGAAACAGCAGGTGATAAGTTCATGAATTCGGCAGGCGATATGATCCAAGATATATCTAAGAGTACAGTTCAGAGTCTTGGAAGTTTTGTCGGCGCGGTAGCGACTATTTTAGTGGCTCTGCTGACGATGCCGTTTATCTTATTTTATCTATTGAAAGACGGTAAACAATTAGCACCTTATTTTGTCAAATTTTTACCGACACGCATGCAAAAACCGACGTTGAATGTGCTGAGTGAAATGAATAGTCAAGTTTCTTCTTATATAAGAGGACAACTAACTGTGGCTTTTGCTGTGGCAATCATGTTTATGATTGGTTTTGCGGTCATTGGTTTAGAGTATGCTGTCACGTTGGGGATTATTGCGGGTTTTTTGAACCTGATCCCTTACTTAGGATCATTTTTAGCGATGATTCCGGCTATCTTTTTAGCCATTGTAGCAGGTCCATTCATGATCATCAAAGTACTGATCGTTTTTGCAGTAGAGCAGACAATAGAAGGACGCTTGATCTCTCCATTAGTACTAGGGAATCAGTTAGCAATCCATCCAGTAACGATTTTATTAGTTCTGCTGACTTCTGGGAAATTGTTCGGAATCATCGGTGTGATCTTGGGGATTCCTGTTTATGCAGCAGCTAAAGTAGTGATTACTCATGTTTTTGAATGGTACACAACAATCTCTTCTCTTTATGAAGAAAATCCGTTGAAAAAGCAGAAAGAATAACAAAAAGAGACAGATGGGAAAATATCCAAGGCACAAATGCTGCTTTGAAGATTTTTTCCTCTGTCTCTTTTGTATGCATTTATCTCAATTTTTAAAATGATTTACCTAAAGCAGCAGCTTTATCTAATGCATTTTGCATCAACTCATCTGCACGGTCAGGGTCATAATCGATTCCTTCGATGAATAGCTGATCTACTTGATCGATGCCTACAAAGTTTAAAATACCTTTTACATATTGAGAGGCAAAGTCTTGTCCGTTGTATACACCGCCATTAGATTGGATGTGCAGTGCTTTTTTACCTGTCACTAATCCTTCTGGCCCGTTTTCTGTATAGCGGAACGTTTTTCCAGCTACATTGACGGTATCGAACCAAGCTTTTAATTTTGTTGGGATATTTAGATTCCATAAGGCGTTTGCGATAACGATTTTATCAGCAGCAAGGAACTGATCAGTCAATTCATTGAAACGAGCAATTTTTTGTTGTTGACTTTCTGATAAGGAAGTGAATTCTGCACCAGCACGTAATGCTTCCCAACCTGATAATAATTCTTCATCGATTTCCGGAATATCATCGCGATAAAGTTCCAAAACAGTCACTTCATCATCTGGATGATTTTCTTTATAACTTGTTAAAAAAGACGTCAATGCCTTAACTGTGCGCGATTCTTCTGCAGTTAGGGGATGACCTTTGACTACTAAAACAGATGCCATATGCTTACCTTCTCCTTTTATTGCTATGATTGTTATAACTATGACTAACAAAATCAGTTTACTCGAAAAAGAAAAGGCTATCAAGTCATATTGATAAGGTTGAAGAATAAATAACTAAAAAAAGACAGGATATAAAAGAGGCTGTGACACGATTTTTTGTCACAGCCTCTTTTGAATCTAGCAAGCAATGTTCAAGCAACACTCGACTGAAGAGCTTCCATCCCACCAATGATATAAACAGCACGAAAACCATTAGCAGTAAGTTGATCGGCTAATGCCTCTGATCGCCTGCCTGTATAGCTTAGAATATAATAAAGTTTCTTTGGATCTAGATTTTTTAATTGTCTTGGCAAGATAGCAGCGGGGATAGAAAGCGAGTGGCTTAAGTGTTTTTTTGTGTAATCTAAAGTATTTCTTGTATCTAAAACGATGCTGTCAGCATCGAGCGGCAATTTATTGAAGTCTTGGACACTAATTGATTGGGCCATTTATCTCATCCTTTGTTTAGTATGTGGCTATTTTAAAGGGCAGCTCTCATTAATTCAAATGGAAGGATTCCTCTTATCACTTTTTTAATGTATCGGATAATAATGAAAAAAACTATGCAAATGTCTTGCAAAACAGGTGGGAGGTGTTATAATGACATAGCGTCATATGACAATGTGTCATCTTAGAAGAATGGAGGATCCATATGCCGACACAGACATTTTTCCATTTGCCGAAAGAAAAACAAAAAAGGTTAATTGAAGCGGCGAGAATCGAGTTTTCTAGAGTACCTTTAAAAGAAGCCTCGATTGCTAATATCGTCAAATTAGCGGATATCCCTAGAGGCAGTTTCTATCAGTATTTTGAAGATAAAGAGGATCTTTATTTTTATTACTTTGAGACAATGAGACGTGACAGCTCTAAAGATATGTTGCAACTAATGAAAGAATCCGATGGTGATCTATTCAAAGGATTCGAATCCTATTTTTCTAAAATGATTTATGAGATTTTGGAAGGTGAGAATGCTTCTTTTTATCGTAACTTGTTTATGAACATGGATTACCGTGCCTCAAGAAAAATCGCTCCTCATACGAGTCGCCAAAAAACGCCTCATGATCCACATAAAGAACACAAACAAGATGCAAAAGAGTTGCTTGAATTGATTGATCGGACGAAGCTGAAAGTAAAAAATGATCATGAATTGGAATTACTGATCCAATTAGTGATGAATACTGTATTTACAACAATTGCGCATTCGTATCGCTTATTTTCAACATCTGAAGATTACTCAGTAGAGCAAGCAATCAGTGAATTCAATTTGAAACTTTCTTGGCTGAAAAACGGAGTATATAAATAGAAAGAAGGGAACTAGATGCTAAAAATCGTAAAACGGATCTCCTTGACTTCAGCAATTGCAGCTGCAGTTTTCATGGTGATCCAAGTACTGGCAGATTTATATTTGCCGACACTTACCTCCAATATTATTGATAAAGGGGTAGCGCAAGGAGATGTCGATTATATTTGGCATACAGGTTTTGTGATGATCGGTTTTTCTTTGATCAGTATCTTAGCTGCTATTGCAAATACATTTTTTGCTACTCGAGAATCACAGAAACTGGGTAAGCAGTTACGTACGGATGTCTATAAAAAATCAGAGAGTCTGACAAAAGATGTGTTTGATAAATACGGAACGGCCTCTTTGATCACAAGAACGACCAATGATGTGACTCAAATCCAAATGGTTACACAAATGTTTTTACGTATGATGATCAATGCACCAATCACGTTGATTGGCGCAAGCATACTTGCTTATCAAAAAGATCATCAGTTGACAAAGATCTTCTTAGTCGTCATTCCAGTAATGATTATTTTGATTGGCGGAATCATGTATTTTGCTGTTCCATTATTCAAAAGCATGCAAAAGAAAACTGACCGTTTAAACCTGGTATTTCGAGAAGGATTGACAGGGGTCAGAGTGATTCGAGCATTCGATAAGACACGCTTTGAAGAAAATCGTTTTGATTTAGCGAATAAAGATTATACAAATACGGCAATCAAAGTTAATACGATCGTCGCATTGATGATGCCGATGATGACATTGATCATGAGCGGTACAAACGTAGCAATCACTTGGTTTGGTGGACACTACATAGCAGATATGACTTTGGAAGTCGGTAATCTGATTGCATTTATGACTTATGCGATGCAGATCTTGATCAGCTTTATGATGCTTTCCGCTATTTTTATCATGGTGCCTCGTGCACAAGCTTCAGCTGACCGTATTAATGAAGTGTTGGATGAAAAAATCGGTATCCATGACCCTGAAAATCCTAAAACAGTTTCTTTTGCTGGAAAAAACGCAACATTGGCCTTCAATCATGTCAATTATCGATATCATGGAGCAGAAAAACTTGCATTGGAAGATATTGATTTCCAAGCCAAGTCGGGCGAGATCGTCGCAATCATAGGGGGGACTGGTTCAGGTAAAACGACCTTAGTCAATTTGATCCCTCGATTATATGACATCGAATCTGGTTCGATCCAAATAAATGGAACGGACATTAGTGACATGACTCAATATAATTTGCGAGAATTAATGGGCTTTGTTCCTCAAAAAGCAGTTCTGTTCTCTGGAACGATCCGAGACAATATGCAGTATGGTAAGCCGGATGCAACAGATGAAATGATTTGGAAAGCATTAGAAATCGCACAAGCTAAAGATTTTGTTTCAGAGATGGAAGATGGCTTAGATAGCCATGTGGAACAAGGAGGAGGAAACTTCTCTGGTGGACAAAGACAGCGTCTGGCAATTGCACGGGCATTAGTCAAAACAGCAGATATCTATGTGTTTGATGATTCCTTCTCAGCGTTGGATTTCAAAACGGATGCCAATCTTCGCCAAGCATTGAAAACGAATATGAAAGAAAGTATCACCGTTTTAGTTGCTCAACGAGTAAGTACAGTAATGGATGCAGATATGATCCTTGTGCTAGATGAAGGAAAACTGGTTGGCAAAGGAACACATGAAGAACTATTAGCAACAAACGAAACTTATCAAGAAATCGTTCATTCACAACTAAGAGAGGAGGACTTAGCATGAGTAAAACAAACACACGTCCCTCTCATGGACCAGCAGGCGGTCCAGGACATGGTGGACCTGGCAGAAATCTCGGTGTAAAAGGTGAAAAGCCTAAAAATTTCTGGGGAACGGTACGCCGATTGTTTGGCTATATGTCTAAACGTATGGTTGCGATCATCGCTGTATTTGTACTAGCAATAGCAGCCGTGATCTTCCAAATCCAAACACCAAAGGTCTTGGGGAAAGCAACCACAGAAATATTCAAAGGTGTAATGGCTGGCGCTCAACAGATGCAACAAGGCCAACAAGTAACAAAATTTCCGATAGACTTTGATAAAATCGCGCAGATCATTGCGACAGTAATCGTGATGTATTTGATTTCTGCTGTATTCAACTTTTTACAGCAATTTATTATGACACGTGTTTCCCAACGAACAGTTTATGAATTACGTCATGATTTGGAAGCCAAAATGAATCGTGTACCGATTTCCTATTATGATACACATACAAATGGGGATATCATGTCTCGAGCAATCAATGATATGGATAACATCGCAAGCACGCTGCAGCAAAATTTGACTCAATTTGTAACTAGTGCAGTCACATTGATTGGGGTCATCGTGATGATGCTTTCAATCAGCTGGCAATTGACGTTAGTCGCGTTATTGATGATCCCTTTAAGCTTGATCATCGTGATGATCGTAGCGCCGAAATCACAAGTGTTTTTCGCAGATCAGCAAAAAAGTTTAGGTTTATTGAATAACCAAGTAGAAGAAACATATGGTGGTCATACCATTGTTAAAACATTCAATCATACTGAAAAAGACCAGGAAGTATTTGAAAAAGAAAATCAGAATCTGTATGCCGCTGGTTGGAAAGCTCAATTTATTTCGGCAATCATCATGCCGTTGATGAATTTTGTTAAAAATCTAGGCTATGTGTTCGTCGCTGTACTAGGCGGAGTAAAAGTTGCAAATGGGAACATGACATTAGGGGATGTTCAAGCGTTCTTGCAATATACAACACAGTTCTCTCAACCAATCACTCAACTTGCAAGTTTGATGAACACTATCCAATCAACAGTTGCTTCAGCCGAACGGGTATTTGAAGTGTTGGATGAAGAAGAGATGTCCAATGAAAAATCTGGCCTTCCAGAAGAAAAAGATACACCATACAAAGTTCGTTTTGAAAATGTTCAATTCGGCTACACACCAGATAACTTGCTAATGACTGATTTTAACTTGGATGTCAAACCTGGTGAGATGGTCGCTATTGTAGGTCCGACTGGTGCAGGGAAGACGACACTGATCAACCTTCTTGAACGGTTCTACGATGTTTCTGGAGGTAGTATTCGTTACGATGGTGTAGATACCCGTGATCTTTCACGTGATGAATTGCGCGCACAGTTTTCAATGGTACTGCAAGATACTTGGCTGTTTACAGGAAGTATCTATGACAATATCAAATATGGGAACGACGATGCAACAGACGAACAAATCATTGAGGCTGCTAAAGCTGCTCACGTAGACGATTTTGTTCGTAAATTGCCAGAAGGATATAACACTGTATTAAACGAGGATGCAAGCAATATTTCGCAAGGGCAGCGTCAGCTAATCACAATTGCGCGGGCATTCTTAGCAAATCCGGATGTCCTGATCCTTGATGAAGCAACATCTAGTGTAGATACACGAACAGAAATACTGATTCAAAAAGCGATGAACCGCCTATTGGAAAACCGGACAAGTTTCGTTGTTGCTCACCGCTTGTCTACAATACGCGATGCAGACAACATTATTGTGATGAATCATGGTTCGATCGTAGAAACAGGAAACCACGATACATTGATGGAAAAAGACGGATTCTATGCAGATCTTTATAACAGTCAGTTTTCTGAAGAAGAAGCTTCATAGAATAGTACAAATTTATTATTTTTTTTTAGGGGCTGTGACAAAAGTCGTGTCACAGTCCCTTTTTCCGAATAAACGGTGTTCAATCAGCTGTCCTTCGGTATTAGCTCAAAAAACGGCAAAATATGAGAAGCTATTTTTCCGTTTTGTTTCTCTAATACTCAGGTCAAACCGCTGATTTTACAACCTCTTCCTTAAACGGTGTTCAAAAGCTTGCATCTGCGGTAATAAGCCCAACCAAACGAAAAATAGGAGGAGCTATTTTTGTTTGGCTGTTCTTATTACTTGATGCAGAACAGCTTTTTCACAACCTCTTTTTATAAGAGTTTTTACTCATTAATTTACAAAAAACAAGCAAAATGCGAATTTTCTCACATTTTTTTTAACAAAATCAAAGTTATTGCTTGAAAGAAGAAGAATCCATCGTTAAAATAAAGCTTGACGTAGAGGGGAGCAAGAAATATGAAAGATTTTCAATTGGGGGCTGCCACCTATTTAAAAAGTGTAGCCATTCGGGTGAAAGACCGAGATAAAATGATTGATTTTTACAAGAACGTTGTTGGCTTTGATTTGAAAAGAGAAGAAAACGAATTAGCCATTTTAGGAACAGAAGAAGCTGGAAGTGAAATGTTGCTGCTGGAAGAAAGTCCTAGAGCGAATGATCACATGGGGGTGATCAAAAAGCTGAACCGTTTTTCATTGATTATCCCTAGCACAGAAGAAATGGCAGATATCCTTTGTCGTATCCGTAAAATGAATTATCCAATCAAAGAAGCTTTAGAAGATCATGGACGTATGGGGATTTTGCTCGTAGACCCAGAAGAGAATGAATTGGAAATTTACCATGAAGAGAATAAGAACGACCAAAGAGAAATTCCGGAAACAATGGATCAAGAAGCATTATTAAGAAAATCTGAAGAAAAATTCAGTAAACTATCAACAGGTTCTTATTTTGAAAAAATCCATTTAAATGTTACTAACTTAACAAAAGAACGCCAATTTCTTAATCATGTACTTGGTTTGAAGGTACATAATGAAGAAGAGGGCATCCATGTATTGAATGAAGGAGATTTCCATGTTGGTTTGACAGAAGCTAGCGGAGGCGCAATTGATTTGCCTACAGATGAACTGATTGGACTTGATTTTCTGAAATTCATGATCGATACTGAAAGCATGGAAGGACTGATTGCTCACTTGCAGCAACTATCAGTTGATTTCTTCTTAGACAAAAAGCACACAGTACTCACAATCTATGATGCTATAGGAATCGAATGGTGGTTCGTCAGTGAGCCAAAAGAAAAGAATAAAACTGACATTCGATGCGACGCTTAACTTTTTCTTTCTTAACGATTGTCGCATGTCTCGTCATTTTATGAACGGTCATACTATCGCTTATTCTAGAGATAGAAAGAGCAAACAGTATACCGAAGGAAACTGCGCGGTTTTTCGCGCAGTTTTTTTGTGTAAAAAAGGTTGATTCCTCATAGATTAAGCTTTAAGCTTGGACTGTAAGAATCTGATAGAAAAGCAGGAGAAAAAGATGTATCCACACACGAAACAGCTTATTTTGAAAAAAATGGAAGAAGGATTTTATCCGGGTGTAGCAGTCGCCTTCATAAAAGAAAATCAAGTAGAAACATTTACAGCCGGCTTTGCCCAAGTCGTTCCTGAAAAGCAGCTGATGACAGAAGATCTGTTGTTTGATGCAGCCTCACTGACGAAAGTCGTTGCAACCACTTCATTAGTTTTACGTCTATTAGAAGATGGAAAGATAGAACTCGATCAACCGCTTCATAAATATCTTCCTGAATTTGAAAATCAGACAATCACTTTGCGTCATTTACTGACACATACTTCTGATATCAAAACATGGATACCAAACAGAGATAAGCTATCTCAGGAAGAATTGATCGCCGCTTATTTGAAGCTAGAACCAGGTGAGCAACTAGGAAAAGAAGTAAAATATACAGATGCCGGAACGATTCTTCTTGGATTGATGCTGGAAAAAATTTACCAAGAAACTGCAGTGGAAATCTTTCAAGAACAAGTATTGGAACCATTAGGAATGATGAACAGCTTATTTCTTCCTTTTCCTTCCAAAAAAATCGTTCCCACAGAACAACTGCCTTCGGGTGAGGTTTTGCGTGGACAAACTCATGATCCGAAAGCAAGAGTTTTAGCTGAACATGCAGGGAATGCTGGGCTCTTTATCGATTTGAACGACAGCATTACTTTTGTCCAAATGTATTTGAACAAGGGAAAAATCCGTAATGGTCGGTTTTTAGAAGAAGAAACGATTGATTCTTTGCTACAAGACCACACTCCAGAAAAAAATGGCTATCGTTCTCTAGGGTGGGATTTAAAAAAAGATGTAGAAGACGGTCATGCGATTCTTTTTCATACTGGTTATACAGGTACGTTTTTCTTGATTGATATAAAAACACAAGAAGCGTTGATATTTTTGTCAAATCGCGTACATCCTGTCGATCATCGTGCGGAGTATCTCATATGTCGAGATGAAATTGTTGAAAACTTTTTGAAAGAGAAAGCGGTATTACCGAAATAATGCTATAATAGCTATGAAAAATGAGAGGAGTTTGAATTATGCAGGAACCTATGTTTTTAAAACCAGTTTTTCAAGAAAAAATTTGGGGAGGAAGTCGTTTACGTTCAGTCTTCGGTTTTGATATCCCTAACGATAAAATCGGAGAAGATTGGGCGATCAGTGCGCATCCTCATGGTGTCAGTGTAGTAGAAAATGGCGAATTCAAAGGGAAAAGATTAGATGAACTATGGTCAGAACACAAGGAATTGTTTGGCCATCCTTCAGAACCAGTGTTTCCATTATTGATCAAGATCTTAGACGCAGAAGATGATCTATCTGTACAAGTACATCCAGATGATGCCTATGGGATGAAACATGAAGGTGAATTAGGAAAAACTGAATGCTGGTATATCATCGATGCTGAACCTGGTGCAGAAATCATCTATGGTCATCATGCAAAGACAAGAGAAGAACTAGCTGAGATGATCAAAGATGGGCGCTGGGATGACCTTTTGAAGAAAGTACCAGTTAAAAAAGGTGATTTCTTTTATGTACCAAGCGGAACGATCCATGCTATTGGTAAAGGAATCATGATTTTAGAAACACAGCAAAGTTCTGACACGACTTACCGCGTGTATGACTACGACAGAAAAGATGCGCAAGGACAAACAAGAGAGCTGCATATCCAACAATCGATCGATGTAACAACTGTCCCTGCGAAAACACCAGAATTACAAATCAAAGAAGTCCGAAAAGGGAATTCATCGATCGTCACTTATTTAGAAACTGAGTTTTTCAATGTATATGAGTGGGATATTAAAGGAATCACATCTTTCAAAAAACAAGCCCCTTATACATTGATGACGGTAATCGAAGGAGCAGGAGACCTTGTCGTTGACGGAAAAACATATCCATTAGAAAAAGGAACAAGCTGTATTATTCCAAATGGCGTTTCTGAGTGGGCGGTCCAAGGTGAACTAGCAATCATTGCGTCTGAACCAGGCAAATAGTTCCCAGATAGCTGAAAGCAGCAGACGGTTTTTCGTTTGCTGCTTTTTCTACATAAAATCCGTCCATCAATAAATAGAAGTATGGTGAAAAAGATGGAATACAAATGGAAAGCAAACAACAGCAGTCGCGTGTCTATGAAACAACTGAGAAAAGCTGGACATCACTTAAATGAAATGATCATGCCAAATCTAAGTCTGTTTATCGCTTGGGGAATCTTGTCATTAGCAACAAAAGGTGTGTCTGGCGATTTGCACACCACATTAGAAGAGGTATGCCATTGGATGATCCAGCTGCTTTTACCCATCTTGATCAGTTATTCAGGCGGGAAATCGGTAGGGGGACAAAAAGGGGCAGTCGCCGGTGCAATTGCTTCTTTAGGGTTAATCGCTCGTTCCAATGCTCCACAAATCGTAGGAGCGATGATTATCGGGCCGCTTGCCGGCATCGTATATGAACAATTTGTTTCTAGATTCCATGTGAAATTCAAGGCTGGATATGAAATGCTTGTCAGCAACTTACTAGTAGGACTGACTGGTAGCGTTATTTGTATAATTGGAATCGTTTTTATTGAACCAGTTTTAAATAGTGTTCACTTGTTGCTCGCCTCCGTTGTGTCTTGGCTAGTCACAATGAATCTGTTACCACTTGTCAGTCTGATCTTAGAACCTCTAAAAGTACTATTTTTCAATAATGCAATCAATCATGGTGTATTGACACCTTTAGGAATAGAATTCTCACAAACAGTCGGGTACTCTTCCTTATTTTTGATGGAGGCAAATCCTGGACCTGGTTTAGGGATCTTACTTTCTATCCTTTGTTTTGCAGAAAAACAGGAAAAAGTAAATGCGAGTGGAGCATTGATGATCCATGCGATTGGCGGGATTCACGAAATCTATTTTCCATTTGTCTTGCTGCGACCGTATCTATTTTTAGCTGTAATGGCTGGTGGGGCAAGCGGCACGTTGATATTTCAATGGTTAGATACGGGATTAGCTGCACCTGTATCGCCTGGGTCACTACTCGTGATTTTTGCCAATGCGCCTTATCCACAACTAGCTGGGGTAAGTATAGGGATAGCAATCAGTACATTTGTGACCTTCATTTGTGCAGCGATACTATTGAAATTACCAAATAAAGAAAAAGAGAACAAAACGGTCAAAGAAAGGGGAGAAATCTTGGAACCATCTATCATTCATTCCGTCATTTTTGCTTGCGACTCAGGTATGGGATCAAGTGCTATGGGAGCCGCCCTGCTGAAAAAGAAATTAGCAGCAGAAAAAATCGATCTTTCTGTCGGATACAGCTCTATCTATGAATTGAATAACCAAGTAAAACAGCTGGTTATCGTGCAACATGAACTAGCGGGTCTTGCAAGAGAAAAAGTACCTCAAAGTCAAATCTATGTACTGGATCACTTTTTGGAAACAGATATCTTGCTGTCACGAATAAAAGAAGCGATCCAATTTCCAAAGCGGGAAGAAAAAAAAGAGATAGCAGATATCACAGAACAAAAAACGTCGCCTGCTAATATTGTATTTTTGTATAAAAACAACAGACGCGGCTCACAAACTATGGGCATGACGATTTTAAGTCAATTAGCAAAAAAAGCGAAAAAACAGTTTGTTATCTCAAAAGAATCAATAGAAAAAATCAAAATCCAAGAAGAAACGATTTATATCGCACAAAGAGAACTAGCTGTAACTGAACAGCTAGAAGAAAAGATCCCTCGGCTAGTTCTAGTTGAACATTGGGTAGCTACGAATGAATACGAAAAACTCGTGAAGGGAGAAATATAAGATGTATTTATCGCCCAGAGAAAAACAATTATTAGCAGAATTTCTCAGTAGCCCGTCACCTGTATCTATCCAAAAAATGATGAATTTATTGAAGGTCAGTAAACGAACTATTTACCGCGAATTAGATAATCTTGAAGTCTCATTGAAATCGGTAAATGCTTCTTTGAAAAAAGCAGCTAGAGGCTCATTTGTCATTGAGGCATCAGAAGAAGTATTAGAGCAATTAAAAGAAAATACAGATGGGAAAAGTAATGACTTATCCACTGCTAAACGACAACACGCGATTTTAGCCGAGTTGTTACTGACGACAGAACCGTTGAGTCTTGCTCATTTCATGGAATCATATCGCATCAGTAATACCACTTTTTATGCAGATATCAAACAGTTGGAAGAAAGTATTCGCCAACTGCCTTTGGAAATCATTCGGAACCAGGGATACGAGATCGAAGGACCGGAAAAATACCGCCGGCTTCTGACCGCGAATGTATTAGAATTAGAAATCAATGAATATGAACTTTTTCATAGTATTTCTTTCGATGCATCACTGAATTATTTTTTTCGATTCGTTGATCCGCAACATCTATCTCTTGCACGCAAAGTAATCGGGGAAGAATTGATCCAAAAAAAGACCAAACTAAGTGATAGAAAGCTTGAACATTTGGTTTTGATGCTGACATTGACGATGGAGCGTGTGACGAAAAATCATTTACTGACAAATGAGACATATAATGGTCTGGCAAACAAAGAATTACTACAGACAGCTAAACGATTGTTTTCACGGATCGCTTCTGAGACAAAACAACTTTATCCAGTAAATGAGATCGTCTTTTTTGCAGGATTATTAAATGACTTCACGAACTCATTTGATCAGAATTTCTTTGAAGAGACGTTCGATACACAGCTTGCTTATTTAGTAAAACAACTGATTCAAGAAGTAAGTGAAGAGACGAATGTCCATTTTTATGAAGATGAAACTTTGTACAAAATGCTGTTGACTCATTTATCTGGTGTGTTTTCAAGAGCCGTTTTACAAGAAGAGACACTGACCAATCCGATTTTAGAAAAAATCATGGTTCAATACGAGGAAGTTGCGAATGCAATCCGTAAAGCAGTAGAGCGGATTTTTCAAGAAAAAAAATTATCCGAAGAAGAGATTGCTTATATGGTCCTTCATTTTGCAAATTCATTGGAAAAAAGTCCGAAAGAAAGCAATATCAGTATTGCAGGATTTTCGCCAAGTGGATTAGCTTCTACTAGCATGTTGGAACTACGATTGAAAAGGTATTTTCCCTTCATCCAACAAATTCATTTCTATCGGATTGCTGATTTAAAAAAAATCGATTTACAAGAAGAATATGATGTTGTTATTTCTACATCTATTTTACCAGGATACGGTGGAAAATATATTTTAGTCTCCCCGCTACTGCTAGAAGATGAAGTCAAGCAGCTAAAAGAAGCTTTTTCGCATATTGAGAAGAAAAAAAGGCAAAAAATTACGTATAACAGCAATAACGAGTGGATGATAGAAGATACTTATGAGGAAACAATGCATTTCATGGAGCAAATCAATCAATTACTCGGTCGTTTTTTTATCCAAGAACTGGATAATCCTGAGACGATTTCCGAAACGATTCGCAGCTTATTTCCTTATTTTCCTGAAGGACTAGTAACGGATGAAGAGGTGGTTCATCGCCGGCTGCTTAAGCGATATGAACAAGCACCTATCGGTATTCCTCATACAAATATGGGGTTATTCCATGCATCCAGCTCATTGATTTCTAAACCGATCTTTTGTATTTTCAATTTGAAACATCCGTTGACCATTGAAGGGATGGATAGACAGCCAGTCGATTTGTCCCGTATGTTAGTTATGCTGGCGCCTTCGCCAATCCAAGAAAAAGACGGGATTCTTTTAGGAAAGATCAGTGGAGCAATCATCATGAATGACTTGAACACCGAGATCTTCCGCTCAGGAAATAAAGAAATCGTTTATCAGTTGCTAGCGACAATCCTGATTGAAGAAATAAAGAAATGAAGGTGAAAAGATGATCCAGCTACCAGCAGAAAAAATATTGCTCGATCAATCCTATCAAAATTGGAAAGAAGCGTTGACCGAGATCGGCCAGTGGATGACCCAACAAGGGGGAATCAAACCGGCATATATCCAATCAATGATCGAAAGACAAGAAAAAGCGAGTGTCTATATCGGGAATTTCGTAGCCTTGCCACATGGGACTGACAAAGATGAAGAAGTAGTAGAAGAAGGAATCTATTTAGTTCAAGTGCCTGATGGTGTGGACTTTGGAACAAAAGAGGAACCAAAAATCGCGACACTCTTATTTGTAGTGGCTTTAAAAAAAGAACATCAGTTAGCGGTGCTCCAAGATTTAGCCTTTTTCTGTTCAGACATCGACCAAGTAATGGCGCTCAGTGATGCGGAAACCATTGAAGAAGTCCAAATGATTTTTGAACATGGACATATATAACCAATGTTCACAGTAAAAAAAGCTGCCTTGCATCAAGTAATAACTTCAACCAAGATAAAAATAAGAGGAGCTATTTTTGTTGGGAGGTTCTTATTACTGCGGATGCAAGCTTTTGAAAACTATTTATTCTAGAAAAACGTTTATTTGAAATAGGGGACGGTGACAAGGTTTTTGTCACCGCCCCTATTATTTTTGTGTTTTAATAGCTCTTTTTTATATAAATAGTGCCCATACCTATGAATAATAAAACGATACTCCATATACCAAGTGTCAAGATACCATTCATGAAAGTAACCTGTTCTGAAGCTAGTGGCGAGAAAATATCTTCTCCTATGATCACATTTTGAAAATCAACATAAGAAGTTGGCAAGTAATGACTGATTGATTCTATCCATCCAATCGAAGAAAATAAGCGATACTCTGCTAAGAAAAGACAAAGAAGTGTACCTAAAAGATTGACTAGAGAATGTTCAAATAAAGCAGATAGAAGAAAACTGATTGTACTTAAAAAGAGCACCCACAACAACAGGAACAGAAAGCTCTGGAAAAGATACGCATATATCGGAAGGATTCGTATCTCCTGACCAATGATCGTTCCTACAGGATAACGGAAGTCTCCCAAACCATTTTTGATTATTACTAGTATAGAGACGATCAAAAATGGCATCACGAGACTTAGCATAGCTGCACCATAATAAACGGTAAAACGGATGCTATGTTTCTTTACCATACTATCCGGTAATAGATTGACTAGAGAGATTACCTGCTTTCTTTTTTCATAAGAGATGATGGAAGAAAGAAACAAGGCGGTTATACATAAAATCAAAAAACTAGAAATCATTCCTGAAAAAATATTTTCGTAGTAATTCGCTAAAGGGAGATGTGCTGGCAAGTCAAAAATAGAATATCTTTGGATCTGATGTTCTTTCATATAACGGAGCAACTCGACACGTTTTTGTTGTTCAATGATTGGAATTCCTTGTCTTTGACCAGAAATCAGTCGATCCAGTATATCTTTTTCATAATGATAAGTTGCTTCGACCATTTGCTGGACATTCCCTGTGTTTTTTGCATGTAAGATTGCTTCGATCAGTTTGTTGCTTTTCTCTAAACTTTCCACAAATTCTTTCTCATTCTCATCTTCTTTCAACGTTTCAATCAAACGTTGCGTCTCTTCATAGTTATGATTCAGTTCATCGAATTCTGTATAAGCAAGTTTATGATCAAAAAAAAGTGGGAATGCAAAGAGCACGACCAACAATAGAGGAAATAAAAAGTTTACTTTGTTATTTAGTAAGAGATTGCGTTCAAATGTAAGTAAAGACATAGTTACACCTCATATAATTTACGATAAATAGCTAAAATCTCTTCCATATTTGAGGATTCTGTGACGATTTCTCCATTTTTTAGAAAACATGCTTTAGAACAAATCGATTGGATATTCGCGATAGCGTGGGAAGAAAGAAGAATCGTCTTCCCCTCTTTCTGCCATTGTCTGATGAGGCTATTCAAGATATCAATACTTCCTGGGTCTAATCCGTTCAACGGTTCATCGAATAACATGACAGATGAATCACTGATCAAGTAAGCAGCAAGCAAGACATGTTGTTTCATTCCTAGAGACATTTTTCCAATCGGCAAAGTAAGGTACTCAGTCATCTTCAATCGTTGGAAAACAGTTTGGCATTCTACTTTGCTCTGCCAATAGTATTTGATCAAAGTCAAATAATCAACAGCCGATAGATAGTCGGATAACTGATTCGTTGATTCTAGAAAAAAGAAAGACCGGCGATAATCTGTATAAGCAGTAGGAGAGATGTTGTGAAGGGACAATTGATCATAAGTTGTTGGTAGCAGTTGGGCAATGCCATTCAGCAAAGTTGTTTTGCCAAATCCGTTCGGGGCAATCAAAGCAGCTACTTCTCCTGATTCTACTAAAAGATTCAATTGTCGAATCACACGTTTTTTACCACGTTTCATGTTCATGTTTTTGATCAGTAATGTCATAGATAGGCCTCCAATATAAAATTTAATAACATAATAGAATGAAAAACATCTAAATGAAATGCTAACAAATGTTATTGTTTGCATATTATAAAAAATTAAAATAACAGTTTTATTTAAAATTGAAGTTTTCTGATACCGAAATCTTTTTATTTTGCTGACATACTCAAACCTTTGGCACAAAGTTTCGTGCCAAAGTACGACTATTTCTCTTTTTAGTAAGCGGATACAATTAGAGTATCAAAAGGAGAGAGGGAGAGACAAAATGGAACGGACGATTCCCAAAAACAACATTTCGCTAAAAGCGAGGGTACAAAAATTAGGCAGTACTTTATCAAGCATGGTCATGCCAAATATTGGAGCACTGATTGCCTGGGGTGTATTAACGGCTCTATTTATCCCAGATGGTTATTTGCCAAATGAAGCTTTTGCTACCATGGTAAGCCCGATGCTAACTTATCTAATTCCTTTATTGATCGGCTATACTGGCGGAAAAGTAATTGCTGGTGACCGCGGATCAGTTGTGGGAGCAATTGCAACGATGGGTGTGATTGTCGGAACAGATATTCCAATGATGCTAGGCGCGATGATCATGGGACCTCTTGGCGGATATGCCATCAAGAAATTTGATCAGCTATTCCAAAAACGGATCAAATCCGGTTTTGAAATGCTAGTCAATAATTTTTCAGCAGGTCTTATCGGTTTTGGATTAGCGTTATTAGGTTTTTCTGCGATTGGTCCAGTTGTCGATGCATTGACTCAAGCAATGGCAAAAGGTGTAGAGATCATTTTATCTGCCCATTTGATTCCATTGACAAGTATTTTTATTGAACCAGCAAAAATCTTATTTTTGAATAATGCAATCAATCATGGGATTTTGACACCATTGGGAACTGAACAAGTAGCAGAGGCTGGAAAATCTATTCTATTCTTGCTTGAAGCAAATCCTGGTCCAGGACTTGGCGTATTACTTGCTTTTACTTTGTTTGGCAAAGGAGCAGCAAAATCTTCAGCACCAGGAGCCATGATCATTCACTTTTTAGGCGGGATCCATGAAATCTATTTTCCTTACGTTATGATGAAACCGTTATTATTCTTATCAGTTATAGGCGGAGGAATGTCAGGAAGTTTCATTTTCCAATTGATGGATGCTGGACTAAGAGCGCCAGCTTCTCCAGGGTCGATCATTGCGATTCTAGCGATGACACCGTTCAATTCTTACCTTCCTGTTATTTTGGGCGTGATTGTTGCCGCAGCTGTTTCGTTTGGTATTTCTGCAGTAATTTTGAAAGCGGATGCGAAAGATACAAATGAAGACTTCGAAAAATCTGTTCAAGAGACAAAGGCAGCTAAGCAAGCTTCCAAAGGTGCCCAAGGTATTCCTCAAGGAGCTACATTCTCTGGCGTACAAAAAATCATTTTTGCTTGTGATGCAGGGATGGGATCAAGTGCGATGGGCGCTTCGATCTTGAGAAAAAAAGTACAGGAAGCAGACTTGCCTCAAATGGTGACCAATCAAGCAATCAGCCAACTGACAGATGACTCGAATACATTGATCGTTACTCAGGTCGAACTACAAGAAAGAGCAAAACAAAAAGCACCGAGCGCGCGTTTTGTCTCAGTAGAAAACTTTTTGAATTCACCTCGATATGATGAAATCATTCAAGAATTAAGCAGCAAGCAGGAACCATCAGTTTCTGAAATTGAGAATGAGCTAGCAGAAGAGTTTCTTTCAGCAAACATCAAACAAATCAAAGAGATTCTACTTGTCCACGATGATCGTTCCGGATCAGCAACAATGGGGATGACCGTGCTCAAAGATATATTAGACAAGAACCATTTAACTATCCCGTTAAGAAAAGTCAATATCCAAGATTTAAAAGATGAACCTGATTCACTGATCGTAGCCAAAGAAAGTTTAGCGGAAAAAGTACAGATGGCTGCGCCTCAATCCATTCATTTATCAGTCAACAGCATGGTCAATCCGCAAAAATACGAATCGATTGCACAATATTTGAAACAGACAGCTTAAGGGAGGAAAACAGCATGCAAAGTTTGCCATTCGACATGATCGAGCTCAATCGATCTTTTAAAACCAAAGAAGAAGCGATCCGCTATTGCGGTCAGATGCTTGTAGAAGCAGGGTGTGTTGATGAGGAATATATCGAGGCCATGGTAGATAGAGACAAAATGTTATCTGTTTATATGGGGAATTTTATCGCGATTCCTCATGGAACAGATGAAGCAAAAAAATATGTGAAAAAATCCGGCATCTGTGTCGTTCAAGTACCAGATGGTGTAGATTTTGGTACCGAAGAAGAAGAAAAGATTGCGACTGTTTTGTTCGGTATTGCAGGAGTCGGAGATGAGCATTTGCAACTTGTACAGCAAATCGCACTTTATTGCAGTGATATGGACAATGTTGTCCAGCTAGCAGACGCGCTCAGCAAAGAAGAAGTAACGGAAAATCTAGCAATTGCTTAAGGAGAGAGAAAAATGAGAGCAGTACATTTTGGTGCAGGAAATATCGGTCGAGGATTTATTGGAGAGGTTTTGGCAGCTAATGGATTTGAGATTACTTTCGTAGATGTGAATCACACGATCATTGATGCTTTAAATGAAAGAAAAGAATACGAAATCGAATTAGCAGATGAATCAAAAGAAAAAATCACTGTAAAAAATGTCAAAGGAATCAACAATCAAACAAATCCAGAAAAAGTAATCCAAGAAATCGCTGAAGCAGATTTAGTTACTACCGCCATTGGCCCGAATATCTTACCTTTTATTGCTGAGTTGATTGCAAAAGGTATCCAAGAAAGAGAAAAGGAAGGAAGCACAACATCTTTAGATATCATTGCCTGTGAAAATATGATTGGCGGTTCAGCATTTCTAGAAAAAGAAGTGTATAAATATCTTCCGGAAACATCATTTACTGACAAATATATCGGCTTTCCAAATGCAGCAGTCGATCGAATCGTCCCATTACAACACCATGAAGATCCTTTATTCGTCCAAGTGGAACCTTTCAAAGAATGGGTCATTGACGATAGCCAAAGAAAAAATAAAAAAATCCAATTAAAAGGGGTTTTATATGTAGATGATCTAGAACCATATATCGAACGCAAACTATTTAGTGTCAATACTGGTCATGCTACTGTCGCTTATACAGGTGCCTTGTTAGGTTACCAGACCATTGATGAAGCAATGCAAGATGCGTTAGTTGTGGCACAATTAAAATCAGTTTTGCAGGAAACAGGAAGTTTGCTGATTGCCAAATGGGGGTTTGATGCAGAGCAGCATCATGCGTATATTGAAAAAATCATTCATCGCTTCCAAAACAAAAATATCTCTGATGCGATCACACGTGTCGCTCGGACACCATTACGTAAGTTAGGTTATCAAGAAAGATTTACACGTCCAGTGAGAGAACTACAAGAACATAACTTGACTTGCCCACATTTGACGGCAACAATGGGGATTATTTTTAATTACTATGATCCTGAAGATGAACAAAGCCGTCAATTGCATGAAATGAAGATCCATGAAAACTTGGAACAATTGATTCAAGAAGTCACAGGAATCAATGATCCGAAAACAATCGGGAATATCAAGCAAAACGTGAACCGTTATGCCAAGCAAGTCGCTTAAAATAGGATACGAAAAAGGGGAATGTGACGAAATTTTTGTCACATTCCCCTTTTTCGAATAACTAGGCTGTTTGTCCTTCAAGATAGGGCAGATCCAATTCTTTACCGTAACGTTGTTCTAAAGCTAGGCGGATCAAACGAGCTGCCAGGTTCTCATTTCTTGCAAGGATAGGTCCATGGAAATAAGAACCGAAGACATTTCGGTAAATGACACCTTCAGATTGGTCTTCACCATTATTTCCTTGACCTTGTACCACTTTCCCCAAAGGTCGTTCACCTTCACCTAAGAAAGTCCGACCATTGTGGTTTTCAAATCCATAATAAGTTTCATTGAATTCTTCGTTATGGATAACGATATCACCGATAAACCGGTTATTTTCCTGACTTAACGTGTAGTGATCCAGTGCACTGATTCCTTGGATCTTTTCTCCATTAGCTCCCATGTAGTAGTGACCTAGCAATTGGTAGCCACCACAAATGGCTAACATGACGCCATCATTTTCGATATAGTTGATCAAAGAATCTTTCTTTTTCTGGATGTCTTTTGAAATGATTAATTGCTCAAAGTCTTGACCACCGCCAAAGAAAACCAAGTCATATTTATCAGCATCAAAAGGTTCATGTATACTAACGATCTCCGTATGGCAAGAAACCCCCATTTTTTCTGCTATATATTTCAACATCAAAAGGTTTCCGTTATCACCATATGTGTTCATCAAATTTCCATAAAGGTGGGCGATATTGAGTTCATAATTAGCCACGGTTCATTCCTCCTTTGATAAATCCTTGAGCAGCTAGTTCTTTACGAAGCTGCAATACAGCAGTGTAAGTAGCTAAAATATAGACATGCTCAGTTGGCAATTCTTTGATTTTTTCGATTACTTCTGGTAATTCTTTTGTTTCTGTCAATTTATTTTCTGGAATCCCGGCAACTTTTAGACGTAAAGTCATATCTGTATGACGGTCTCCTCCAGAAATAACAGCTGGGATATCCATATCGGCAAAGTTTTCAAAATTACCATCCCAAATCCAGCTGACATCGATTCCGTCTGCGTAATTGGCATTTAATAAAGCCACTAAAGAAAATGGATAAGGAGCTAGACCAATCATATCGATTACTTGATTGATACCTACAGGATTTTTGACAAGTACTAATGTACATTTTTTCCCATTGATATTGATGACTTCTTGTCGGCCGAACACTTTCTCGTCATATCCTAAACCTTGTTTGATTTTATCAGGATCGACATTGAAGTACTCTGCCACTGCAGTAGCTGCTAAAGCATTGTAGACATTATACATACCGCCAACTTCGATTCCGTATTCATGACCATCGATCACGAAATCTGCTGACACATTGTCCATCCGTACCATATCAGTTAATCGATAATCCAATTCAGGACGTTTGAAGTCACAATTTGGACAGTAATATTTCCCTAAGTTTGCATAAGTGATCATTTTATAATGCAAAATGTGATGACAATTTGGACATAAGACACCGTCTGTATTGTAATGAGCCATTTGTTCACGATCTTCTTCATGGTCAAAGCCATAATATTTTCTAGGATTGACTGTTTCGATAGAATTGAAGATTGGTGAATCACCGTTACTGATAATCGTTGCATTTGGTGACTTTGCGGCACCGTCTATAATCATTTTATAGGTCGTATAGATTTCTCCATACCGATCCATTTGATCACGGAAAATATTTGTAAATAAGAACAGTTCTGGTTTCATATATTCTGTGACTTTGCTCAAACTTGCTTCATCTATTTCTAGGACAGCAAACTTTTTCTGTCCTTTTTTTGGTCTTGCCTGCAAGAAAGTCGATACAATTCCCTGTACCATATTCGCACCAGTAGGGTTGGTTAGAACTTCATCGAATTGCTGGCGCAAAATATTGACTGTTAAAGCGGTAGTCAATGTTTTACCGTTTGTTCCGGTGACAACGACGACTTGGTAGTCTTTTGCCAAACTATCTAGTATATGTGGATCGACTTTCAGCGCTAGTTTACCTGGTAAACTTGATCCGCCTTTAAAAAAAGTTTTTAATGCCCATTGCGACGTTTTTCCAACTGCAATCGCAAAATGACTGCGTATTCCCATTATGTAACCTCCAAAAACGATTTGCTGACGAATAAATTCAACTAATCATACCATATGTTGAAAAAAAGGTTAAATTGCTTTTCTTATTCTTAAGAAAAGGTTACGGCTGAAAGTGCATGAATTCGGACAAAATCGCATGATTTAACAAAAAAACAGCTTGAAACAAAATGATTGTTTCAAGCTGCTGTGATTTTATTATTCCCTCTTACCTATATTCCCATTTTAACCGATAATAATTTTCTCGCTTGGATATTCATAGCCTAGATCTCGTGTTTCTTTTGGTATGAATAACATCAATGTATATAGCATTCCGATCCGCCCAATAAACATCAGTGCAGCAATCGTGATTTTGCCCACAACAGACAAGTCTCCGGTAATCCCTAAAGATAAACCAGTTGTTCCAAAAGCAGAAGTTACTTCGATGATGATCGAGATTAGCGTTTGTTCTTCTGTAGCAGATAAAAAAACGATACAAAAGAAACACATACCAAGAGAAAGCATAAAGACAACGACTGATTTTCGCACATCATCTTGATCGATTCTCCGTCCAAAAATATTGATGTTATCTTCACTTTTGAGGAAGGAATATAGATACAAACCGATGATTGCTACAGTAGTTGTTCGAATCCCGCCGCCTACAGAACTAGGACTGCATCCGATAAACATCAGTAAAGAAAAAATGATCAGTGTTGTGATTTGAAAATCACCCAAATCGTGAATCTGCAGACCAGCATTACGAGTCGTAATCGAATAAAACATCGAATTGATCCATTTGACACTCATATTGGAATCTTGGAATAAATGGTCCTTTTCCAATAGATAAATCAAGACAGTTCCCGAAACAAACAAGATAACAAAAGCTAACACAGCTAATTTGGTAAACAAGGAAAAACGAAACGGAAGCTTCGCATTGGAACGTTTGTATAATAGCCATTCCCGGCACTCCATCAATACAGGAAAACCAATTCCTCCGACAAAAATCAAAAACATGATCAGGATCAAGAAAAAATAGTCATGTGCAAAGGGCTTGATGGAATCCCCAGTGACGTCAAACCCAGAGTTCGTGACAGCCGATATTGCCTGATAAAAACCGTAAAAAACGGCATCACGCCAACGATCAAAATAGCCTCTGTAATAAAAATAAATAGAAAAGAATGTCCCAAAAAGTAATTGAAACCAGATTAAAATAGCAAAAGTGATCCGAATCAGTCGGACGATACCAGACAAACGCGGTTGATTCATATCCGTCATGATCAGCTGTCGCTGTTTCAGTGTGATCCGTCGTTTAGAAAAAATGACAAAAGCAGTAGAAATCATCATGATCCCCAAACCACCAACTTGAAATAATATTTCCAGCAGTATAATACCGTTATCATTGAACACAGAATTGATATCAAAAGTCGATAGTCCAGTCACACTCACTGTACTGATTGCCATGAACAGCATGTCCACAAAAGAAACATGGCTATCTGGTTCGCGAAAAATCGGCATATAAAATAGAACGAGTGATAAGACCGTCATCAATATATAATAAAAAACGATGATTTGGATCGATGAGAAATGATTGGCAGCAAACTTCTGTCCTCGCCGCTGCAGCCTTCGAAAGAATAAATCAGCATGCACAGTACTATCCTCCTGACAATAGTCGTTTCTACCAGTATACAAGGGGAATTAGGAATACTCAAAGAAATTATTAAACAGATAACAATACAGCTTTCGATTAAAATAGAAATGGCTTATAATAAGGCAAATCCTAGAAAAAAGAAGGAGGAGGAATAACAAATTGATTAATGCTCAACAAATCGTAGAGAAAATGAAAAATCAAAAAATAAATTATGATACAGTTCTGAAAAAAATGATCATGCAATGGGAGAAAGAAGAAGTAAAGCCTAAGATATTAATACATACATGCTGTGCTCCTTGCAGTACGCACACATTGGAATTCATGTCTCAATATGCAGAGATCACGTTATTTTTTTCAAATTCGAATATTCATCCTAAAAGTGAGTATTTGCGAAGATTACATGAACAAAAACGATTTGTAGACCAATTTAATGAGAAAACTGACCATCATGTTGCGCTAATCGTTGATGAATACCGTCCAAATGAATTCACCAAAATGGTTTTAACAAACCATCTTGAAAACGAAAAAGAAGGTGGTGCTCGCTGCAGTGCATGCTTCAATATGCGATTAGATCTTGTTGCGCAAAAAGCGCAAGAACTAGGATACGATTACTTTGGAAGTGCCCTGACCATCTCGCCAAAGAAAAATGCAGCTTTGATCAATCAGATCGGAATGGATATCCAAAAGATTTACGGGACACAATACTTGCCAAGTGATTTCAAGAAAAACAAAGGCTATGAACGCTCTTTGCAAATGTGCAAAGAGTATGATATTTATCGCCAATGTTATTGTGGTTGCGTGTTCGCTGCCAAGCAGCAAGGATGCGATCTGAAAGAAATCAATCGGGAAGCAAAAGCTTACTTAAAAACATCAACCGTAGTTTTTGAGGAAAATTAAAGAAATCTTTCGGAAAAACGTAAGAAAAAAATAAAGAATTTATGGTAGAAATAAGGTAGACTGTATAATTTGTCCGTAGTAAAGTAAGGAAACAAGAATAAATTTCAATGAAGGAAGAGATAAGATGCGAAAAGTAGCACCTATTTTGAAGCCAATCGCTGTATTAACAATCTCGACGATTGTCGCGACTACTACAGGTATTGTGAATAGTTCCAGCTACCGTGCACCAAGTTCAAGTTCTAGTACTGTAGAAGAAACAACACCAACTACTTCAGTCTCGACATCTGAACCAACAACAACGGAAAGTTTGAATGAAACCACTACGACAAGTACATGGGACGATACAACAACTAGTTCGTCGTATGATGAGACATATACAACTGACAGCTCAAGCGAAACAAGTAATACGGTACCAGATGGCACTCCATCGGATTCAACCAATCCAAGTACAAGTCCGGATACAAGTGCTAGCTCCGAAACGATACCAAGCAGTACGACTGTAGATGATAACACGCAAAATGATGATGCAGCACGTACAGCACAGCAAAACCAAGATTCAGGAAATACCCAAACGTATAACCAGCAAGCAGGTGATTCTCAATGACATTTTTACTAGACCTTATCAACGGGGTGCATAAATTCCTTGGCTATTTAGACATCAGTCCTAAATATCTTAACCGTGGATATACGATTTTAAGTGTGATTCCCACGCTTTATTTATTGAGAATTGTTTATGGACTTTGGCAAAACCAAAACTATCTTCAATTTTTCTTATATGGACTTGCATTTCTAGTGCTTGTTTATTTTACTGTTTTAAATGTATTTTATTACTTTTTAGATAAAAACACGAAAGCCGATGTCACTCAGCTTTTTGTGAAGTATTTACCTGATGAAGCGTTCAACATCCAGACAGAAGAATCGATAGATAATGGAAATTCGATCGATAAAGTGAATACACAAGAGGTCATGGTTTCTTATGACGAAGATTATCAATTGAAATTAGCCGAGAATATGCGGTATTTGATTGGAAATGGTGAGATCAAAACAAATGAACTCGGTCGCATGGATGGATTTCTGGTCGATAGAAATACATTGTATCCTTATTACTATGTCAAGAAAACAGGAGAGAAAGAGTATGTTCTAAATATTGGACGAAGCTACTCGGACATGGAAAAAGTAGGGACCATTCGACTTGACTCAACAGAAGACACATTGGAACCTGTCGGATTGTTCATCGTCGGCGGTGATTTTGTCAAAGACGGGTTACGCTATCATGAGCCTTATCGTCTGAAATTGATTGCAAAAAAGGCACAGTCGCAGGAAGAACCAGTGGTTTATAGTCGTAGCCAAAGAAGAAGACATTCATAATGTGATGAAACGCCGTGTATCAGTGGTTGCGATAAAAACGTTTATTCGGAATAAGGGGGATGTGACACGTCTTTTGTCACGTTCCTTTTTTATATAACGAGAAAGATAAGACGAACACATCACTTATTCTTTCCTTTCATTTATAAACATTGTAGAATAAAGAAAGTACAACGAAGTATTGTGAAAAAACGTAATAAATAACGAGGAAAATACAAGTAGGAGGTAAGCTGTGAAAGAATTTTTGAAAAATTGGGGGATTTTGATCCTTGTATTAGCGGCTATTTTATTAGCTAGAGTGTACGTGTTTACACCAGTTACTGTAAACGGGCATTCGATGGACCCTACATTAAGTGATGGACAACGATTGATTTCATCTAAGATCTCAAACTATGAACGAATGGATATTATTACTACAAAGGAACCGGGGGATGAAGAACGGATGATTGTTAAACGGATCATCGGTATGCCTGGAGATACAGTCAAGATGGAAAATGACCAGTTGACCATTAATGGCAAAAAGTATGATGAACCTTATCTGGATGAGTTCAAAAAAGAATTTTCAGAAGATAAGTTACAAGGAGAATATGCTTATAGCTCAGGATTCCAAGCACAAGCAGAAAGTTCATCCACCTTTACGAGTGACTTTGAATATACTGTGCCGAAAGGAAAGTATCTTGTTCTAGGCGATAACCGCTTGATTTCAAAAGACAGCCGAATGTTTGGGTTAGTCGACAAAGATATGATCCAAGGAAAAGTTGTTTTCCGTTATTGGCCTCTTTCAGAAATCAAAATCATGTGATGAAAAAATAAAAAGAAGCTGTGACATGTTTTTTGTCACAGCTTCTTTTTCCGAAAATTCCTTCTTATTTCTTGGAGTTGCTCACTTTTTTGCAATCTCATTTTAAGATTTTTGGCTGATGGATAAGAAAAGCGAAGCGTTTTTGTTCATAAATAGCTTTTCCCCACGATGGAAGGTATGACTAGTAGCAGAGACAAAGCCCGTTTTTTCCAATCGATTATTCAATTCTTCTGGGCTAAAGCCATTATGGACTTTCGGATGACTAATTTGTTCATTCTTGTCAAAGTCTACGATGATCAATTGACCGCCAGGAGCTAAAATTTCATAAAGTTTTGTAAGAATATTCTCCGTATCAGGAATGTGTAAAAGTACAAGTGATAGAAGGATGAGATTAGCTTGGACAGCAGGAAATTCGACAGAAGCATCAGCGTGGATCGTTCGGACATTTTTCAGATCTGCTGCTTGGATCTTTTCTTCTGCCATTTTCAGCATAGTTTCCGAAGCATCGGCAATGATCAGTTCTTTGAATCTTTCCGCAAGCGGTAAACTAACAAGCCCAGTTCCGCCTCCGTAATCCAGCAGGACTTTTTGGTGGCTGTCGCGCGGTAGATAAGTAGTTAGTTCTTCGCGAATAATCTTGGCTAATGCTTGACGGTCAGGGGAATCATAATGGTTAGCGATGGAATCAAAAATATTTTTTGTCATCAAATAGCTCCTTACGTAAAACTTTGAAATTTTAACTTATTATAGCACGTGAAAAGAAAGAAAGCATGCTATACTCAATTCAAAAAGGGAGAATCTAGAAAGAATATGCCGATATCGTTTGTAAAAGATAGAGAGGAAAAAGGAAAGTGTGTCCGAGAAATATTACTAGACTTGCCTGAGTGGTTTGGGCTTCCTGAATCAACGGAAAAATATATCGAGGAATCAAGTAAACTACCTTTATGGTGTGAAAAAAGAAAAGAAGAATATTTAGGCTTTATCACTCTTTCACAGACAAGTGAAGATACTGCCGAAATCTATTGTATGGGAATAAAAAAAGACTATCATCACCAAGGATTAGGAACAAAACTTTTTAAAGAAGCAGAAGGTTACGCAGCAAAACATTACAAATATTTGCAAGTGAAGACTGTAGACGAGGGGCACTACTCTATATATGATCAAACTATTTGTTTCTACGAATCATTAGGATTTTCAAGGTTGGAAGTTTTTCCAAATTTAGGGGATGAATAGAACCCATGTTTAGTTCTTGTCAAAAAATTGGAACAAAAGTGAGCAATAGATTTAATACTAATCTGTGCTTGATGAAAATTCTCACTGTAAAAAATGCTGAAAATCAAGTATAATACCATAGGAACAAACTGGAAGGTGAAAAAGAGCATGGCACAACTATTTTTTAAGTATGGCGCAATGAATAGCGGCAAGACGATCGAGATCCTAAAAGTCGCACATAATTATGAAGAACAAAATAAGCCAGTTGTCTTAATGACAAGCGGTATTGATACAAGAGATGGTTTAGGCGTTGTTTCAAGCCGAATCGGACTGAAACGTAATGCGATGCCGATATTTGAAGAAACAGACGTATTTGACGTAATTCAGAAAATGGAAAGCAAACCCTATTGTGTGCTGATCGATGAAGCGCAATTCTTAAAAAAGAAACATGTCATTGCTTTTACGAGAATTGTGGACGAATTGGATATTCCGGTTATGGCATTTGGTTTGAAAAATGATTTTCGAAACGAGTTATTTGAAGGATCAAAATATTTATTGCTTTATGCAGACAAAATCGAAGAAATGAAAACAATCTGTTGGTTCTGCCACAAAAAAGCAATCATGAATTTACATTATATTGATGGAAACCCTGTTTATGAAGGCGATCAAGTGCAAATTGGCGGAAATGAAGCTTATTACCCCGTTTGTCGAAAACATTACTTTCACCCATCAATGATTACAGAAGGAGAATAAGCATGTACGATCAATTACAAGCAATTGAAGACCGTTATGAAGAGCTTGGAGAACTTTTAAGTGACCCAGAAGTGATTTCTGATACAAAGCGTTTTATGCAGCTTTCAAAAGAAGAAGCAAACACGCGCGAAACAGTCGAAGTTTATCGTCGTTATAAAGAAGTAGTACAAGGAATCACCGATACAGAAGAACTGCTTGGTGAAAAACTGGATGATGAAATGGCTGAACTAGCAAAAGAAGAATTATCTGAATTAAAAAAAGAAAAAGAAGTCTTAGAAGAAAAAATCAAGATCTTGCTTTTACCAAAAGATCCAAATGACGATAAAAATATCATCATGGAAATCCGTGGAGCAGCAGGCGGAGACGAAGCAGCATTATTCGCTGGCGATCTTTTCAATATGTACCAAAAGTATGCTGAAGCACAAGGCTGGAAAACAGAAGTGATGGAAGCTAACGTTACCGGAATCGGTGGATATAAAGAAGTGATCATGATGATCACCGGAGACAACGTATATTCGAAATTAAAATATGAAAGTGGTGCGCACCGCGTCCAGCGTGTTCCTTCAACTGAATCGCAAGGGCGTATCCATACTTCCACCGCAACAGTTGTCGTGATGCCAGAAGCTGAAGAAGTAGAGATCGATATTGAAGACAAAGATATCCGTACAGATATCTATCATGCTTCAGGTGCTGGCGGACAGCACGTCAATAAAACAGCATCTGCTGTACGTTTGACTCACTTACCAACAGGGATCGTTGTTGCTATGCAAGATGAACGTTCTCAAATCAAGAACCGTGAAAAAGCAATGAAAATCTTGCGTGCTCGTGTGTACGATAAGATCCAGCAAGAAGCACAAAGCGAGTATGATGCCAATCGAAAATCAGCAGTCGGAACTGGGGATCGTTCAGAACGGATCCGGACGTATAATTTCCCGCAAAATCGTGTGACTGATCATCGTATCGGATTAACTATCCAAAAATTAGATCAGATTTTAGCAGGGAAATTAGATGAGATCGTTGATGCATTGATCATGTATGATCAAACATCAAAACTGGAAGCTATGCAAAATGGGTAAAATGACCTATCGAGAAGTCCTGTCACGGGCTTCTTCTTTTTTAGAGGATCATGGGAAAGAAGCATATAGTATCCAATTTTTATTTTTGGAACGAAAACAATGGAAAAAACTTGATTGGCTCCTTCATATGAACGAAGAGATTTCAGAAGAAGAACAGCGGTTGATCGAAACCGATCTGCGACTTCTGCTTGCAGATCATCCACCTCAGTATTTGCTAGGATATGCAGATTTTTATGATCATCGGTTAAAGGTAACTGAAGCAACACTGATCCCTCGACCAGAAACAGAGGAGTTAGTCGAATGGTGTTTAGACGAGACGCCTGATGTACCGTTAGAAGTGATAGATATTGGGACAGGGACTGGAGCAATTGCTATTAGTTTGAAAGCAGCAAGAAGAAATTGGCATGTATCTGCTGTGGATCTTTCAGAAGAAGCATTAGAAGTAGCGAAAGAAAATGCTCAGAAAGAAGGAACGAAAATCAGTTTTTATCATGGAGATACATTAGGACCAGTAATGGATCAGCAATTTGATGTGATTATTTCTAATCCGCCGTACATCAGTCGGAATGAATGGGAACTGATGGATGAAAGTGTCCGGTCATTCGAACCTAAAATGGCCCTTTTTGCTGAGAACGATGGATTAGCTATTTATGAAAAAATAGCAGTTGAAGCACCAAGCGTACTAAAATCAAATGGAAAGATTTTTTTAGAAATCGGATTTCGCCAAGGTGAAGCAGTAAAAAAAATATTTCAGCAAGCATTTCCAGATAAAAAAGTGGCGATAAAAAAGGATCTTTTTGGCAATGAACGAATGATCCAAGTTTATGGTTGAAGTTGTGGATGAAAAATTTTTTATTTGTTTTTTTATTATAAAAAAACACTTATTTGACAAGGATGTAAACGACTTTTTGGTTTATCAACAAGTTTATCCACTATTGACAAATAGATTATCCACAAACAGTGGAAAACTTGAGGGTAAACTCAGACAAAATAAGAATGTATGAAAAAGGGGTTGTGGATAAACTGTGGAAACGAAACGATATGATGAAACAGAATTGCAAGAGGCAGCCGAAGCACTGAAAGAAGGAGAACTTGTTGCTTTTCCTACCGAAACAGTATACGGATTGGGCGCCAACGCTCTTTTACCAAACGCTGTCAAGAAAGTGTTTTCTGTAAAAGGGAGACCGCAAGATAATCCATTAATCGTCCATGTCGCCTCTTTTGAACAAGTAAAAGAGTATGTGGACAACTTTCATCCGGCAGCAGAGAAGATTGTGAAGAACTTCTGGCCTGGACCACTAACTTTGATATTTAAGATCAAAAAAGACACTTTGCCCTCAGTTGTGACGGGAGGATTATCCACAGCTGCATTTCGTATGCCGGATAATAAAAAAACACTAGAAGTAATCGAACTTTCCGGTGTTCCGCTTGTCGGTCCAAGTGCAAATACGTCGGGAAAACCAAGTCCAACGACTGCAGATCATGTATATCATGATCTACAAGGAAAAATTACCGGGATTATTGATGATGGAGCTACGCGAATTGGTGTAGAATCCACTGTTCTTGATTTAAGTGATCCAACAGCCATGCCTATGATTTTACGACCAGGTGCAGTAACGAAAGAACAAATCGAAGCAGTCATCGAATCTCCTGTTGCTATTGATCAGCATCTTGTAAAAGAAAATGAAACACCAAAAGCGCCTGGGATGAAATACAAACACTACTCACCCGATACACGTGTTCTGATGGTCAGAGATGGCGATTGGTCAACTGCAGTTCAATGGGCAAAAAATAAGAAGATCCGTACAGGTGTCATAGCAAGCCCCGAAATTGCGGATCAAGTGCGGACAGATACTGCAGCTGTTTATATGTATAACGACAACTCAGTAGAAGCGGCGGCTAAAGGATTGTTTGCAGGTCTAAGAGGATTAGATGAACCAACACTTGGATTAGATTTGATTTTTGTACAAGTATATCCAGAAACTGGATTGGGGAATGCTTACATGAATCGCTTGAAAAAAGCAGCAGGACAAAATTATTTTGAAAAATGATCAATTGGTTATTGTCGCATTCTTTTAGTATGATACAATGCTATCAAGTAAATCTTCTATCAGTGAACGAAAAACTAAGCGTAACTAATCGTAATAGAAGAGATACGAATATTTGGCAATTTGTTTTTGATGGGAAAAATAAAATTGTAGGAAAATAAAAAGGAGCTGTTGTTTGTGGTAGATTACAAAACGTTTGACCCTGATCTTTGGGCTGCGATCGCCAAAGAAGAAGAAAGACAAGAACATAATTTGGAGCTGATTGCCTCTGAAAACTTTGTCTCCGAAGCAGTGATGGCTGCACAAGGAAGTATCTTGACAAATAAATACGCAGAAGGTTATCCAGGGCATCGCTATTATGGTGGGTGTGAATTTGTCGATATCGTTGAAAATTTAGCGATTGACCGTGCAAAAGAATTATTCGGAGCGAAATTTGCGAACGTCCAGCCTCACTCCGGCTCTCAAGCCAACACGGCTGCTTATCTCGCTTTGGTAGAACCAGGGGACACGATCTTAGGAATGGATCTTTCCGCAGGCGGACATCTAACACATGGATCACCAGTCAACTTCAGTGGCAAAACCTATCACTTTGTTGCTTACGGTGTTGATCCGACAACAGAAGTTATTGATTATAATGTGGTACGTATTTTAGCTAGAAAACATCAACCAAAATTGATCGTAGCAGGTGCCAGTGCTTACGGACGAACGATCGACTTTGCGAAATTCAGAGAAATCGCAGATGAAGTAGGCGCAAAACTGATGGTAGATATGGCACATATCGCAGGATTAGTAGCAGCAGGACTTCATCCTAATCCAGTTCCTTATGCAGATATCACAACGACTACCACTCATAAAACATTGCGTGGCCCTCGAGGCGGCATGATTTTGACAAACGATGAAGCATTAGCAAAAAAAATAAATAGTGCGGTATTTCCTGGTATTCAAGGCGGCCCTCTAGAGCATGTGATTGCGGGTAAAGCAGTAGCATTCAAAGAAGCATTAGATCCTGCATTTAAAGAATATAGTGAACAAATCATCGCCAATGCAAAAGCAATGGTCAAAGTTTTCAATCAAGCAATTGGAACCAGAGTCATTTCAGGGGCGACAGATAATCATCTGATGTTGATCGATGTTCGCGAGTTAGGTATAAATGGAAAAGAAGCAGAGAGCATTTTGGACAGTGTGAATATCACTGTAAATAAAAACTCGATTCCTTTTGAAACACTAAGTCCATTCAAAACAAGCGGTATTCGAATCGGCACGCCAGCAATCACTACTCGCGGGTTCAAAGAAGAAGATGCTGTAAAAGTGGCTGAACTAGTTGTCAAAGCATTACAAGCAAAAGATGATAACGCTCAACTAGACGAAGTCAAAACAGGTGTACGCGAATTAACTGAAAAATTTCCGTTGCATAAAAAATAAAAATTTAAATTCCATTAGTAAACAGAAAAGTTCAATGTTGGGCTTTTCTGTTTTTTTCTGTTTATTTTTTGGGAAAACGGATTCTTTGACAATATCGGTGATGCTCTCTAGTATATGAGGTGTAATTTTAGTCTTCACACTAAATCTCAGGGAGGAAAAGTCATGACTGATCGTATCTCGTTAGAAAAGGAAGCAGTAGCATTCAGTGATGCAAATGCGCCTCATCCGCGTATCTATGAACTAGCACCGGAAGAAGGAAGAGCTTTACTAGAAGAAGTACAAGAATCACCTGTGAACAAATATTCCGTCGATATTGAAGAATTGATGGTGGATACTGGCGAATGGGGAAAACTCAATATTCGTCTCGTACGACCAGAAGGGAATATGGATAAATTACCAGTTATTTTTTATATTCATGGAGCAGGCTGGGTTTTTGGCAGTGCTCAAACCCATGATAAATTGATCAGAGAACTTGCGGTTCGTACGAATTCCGTCGTTGTCTATCCAGAATATAGTCGATCACCAGAAGCAAAATATCCAACAGCAATTGAACAAAATTATGCTGTGTTGCAACAGCTGAATAAATTAGCCAAGTCAAAAAATCTGGATCTCGAGAATCTAATCGTTGCAGGAGATTCAGTAGGTGGTAACATGGCTACAGTCATGACGATCTTAACAAAAGAACGAAAGGGCCTCCCAATATCCAAGCAATTGCTGTATTATCCAGTCACAAACGCTGATTTTGATACAGATTCCTATCATGAATTCGGGGAAAACTATTTTTTGACAAGAGAAGGAATGATGTGGTTTTGGGATCAATACACGACGAATGAGGAAGAGCGTGCTGAAATCACAGCTTCGCCTTTGAGAGCAGACCTGAATGAACTAAATGATCTTCCTCCAGCAATGATTTTAACGGGAGAAGCGGATGTATTAAGAGATGAAGGTGAGGCTTATGCGCGCAAACTTCGTGATGCAGGGGTTCCTGTTACACAAGTACGCTTCCAAGGAATCATCCATGATTTTGTCATGGTAAATGCTATGGATCAGACAAAGGCAACGCGTGCAGCAATGGCATTATCTACTTCTTGGATCAAGAAAAAAGAATAAGCTTTGCTTGTCCGCAGGAAAACTTCTTTTCAAAAACGGATTTTCTTAGGAAAAATGGCGAGTTTGACTAGTCAATCACTTGATTTTGTTTTACAATTAAAAAGAAACGACAGAACAAAGGAGAGCTTAAAAAATGGGCAAATTTCAAGTGATCGATCATCCATTGATTCAACACAAACTAACTATTATTCGGGACAAAAACTGCGGAACAAAGGTTTTTCGTGAAGTAGTCGATGAAATCGCTATGTTGATGGCATATGAAGTATCACGGGATATGCCATTGGAAGACATCGTGATCGAAACACCGATCACTGAAACAACACAAAAAACGTTGTCTGGTAAAAAAGTAGCGATTATTCCAATCTTGCGCGCAGGTATTGGAATGGTTGACGGTATCTTGGAATTGATTCCAGCTGCTAAAGTGGGACATATCGGTCTTTATCGAGATGAAGAAACATTGGAACCACATGAATATTTCGTCAAACTTCCAGAAGACATTGATGCACGTCAGTTGTTTGTAGTAGATCCAATGTTGGCAACAGGCGGATCAGCAATCATGGCAATCGATGCATTGAAAGAACGTGGCGCGTCGAACATCAAATTTGTTTGTTTGGTAGCAGCACCTGAGGGAGTAAAAGCTTTGCAAGAAGCGCATCCTGATATTGACATCTATACAGCTTCTCTAGATGAAAAATTGAATGAACATGGTTATATCGTTCCTGGACTAGGGGATGCGGGTGACCGTTTGTTTGGTACAAAATAAGTAAATACGAAAAAGGGTGTGACACAACTTTTGTCACATCCTTTTTTGGTCATTTTTAACGTTTGATGCAGAACAGCTTTTTCACAGCTTTCGTTTGCATATAAAAAAACCATCCCAAAAATGCAGAGATGGTCAAATTCAAATCTTTTTTAGTTCTTTGTAGTTAACGATTACTACACCCTTACTTTGCGTCATCAAGTTCGCATTTTCTGCAGTTTCATCAATCTCAACAACAGCGGAATTTTTCAATTGCTTTGAAATCGTTCCAGTTTGCGACTTGCCGTGAATTGTGAACATTACGTGAGTATTGATCTTGAATTTTTCACCAATTTCCGATGGTACGATAGTTGTATCAAATTTTCCAAAAGTTGCCATTTTCATAAAACCTGCCTTTCACATTAATTATACCACGTTTTATGAAAAATATCATGAAATTAAACTAATTTTCCATCGAACTCTTTACAATCAGCCAAATAGAGTATATAATTTCTTTTGGATAAGGCCAGCTTAGCTCAGTTGGTAGAGCAACGCACTCGTAACGCGTAGGTCGTAGGTTCGATCCCTATAGCTGGCATAAAGCAAAAGACAGATACCCTGGTCGGGTATCTGTCTTTTTTATTTATGTCTGTGTGATTTAAAAATCATTAAAAATAGCGTATACTTTGTTTATAGAATGTAGTGGGGAGAAATATATTTCTGGGAGGAAATTGTGATGTCTAAAAGTGAAGAAATAGAAAACATGGTACTAAAATTATATGATCTCGTTTTAAATCCAGAGATCAATGAAAAGGAACGTATACTTCTGATAGAAGCAAAAACAGGCTTAGAAAAAGGTCAGTATTATCCTAAAGTCATGAATAATTTGGAACATAGTTTACGTCCGTTAGCAATCAAGGGGGAATTGTCTAAACCAGTCTCACCGTTTTATATGGAGATATCAACAATAGGAAAATTTGAAAAAGAATTAGGTCGAGGAATGGCTTCGGCACCGATTACTTTTGGGCATTTATAAAAAGATTTGTATCAATCAAAAGTTTTCTACTAATTTAATTGTAGTTTTTTCAAATAACGCTAGGTTCAAATGATTCTATTCATTCCCAAAGTTAAATGGATTTATCTAACTTTGGGGAATTTTTTGCTACAAATTTTCATAAACTGGCAGATGTTCTAAGTAAGCAAGTATCTTTTCAAAGTCGGAAAAATCCATGATCAACGTAGTGGTATTGATATTTGGATGAAAGCCTACGGTATCTTGACGATCAATAGCAGCATCGATCACGACTTGGATTTGTTTCTCTTTGTCGTGCATCAATGCTAATGGAGTTACTGTACCTGCTGGAACGCCTAGGAGGTCAGGAAGCTGTTCTTCAGAAACAAAAGATAAGCGCTTTTCTTTTAATTGTTCAGCTAGTTCTTTTAAATCGGCATGCTTTTCATCAGGCAAGATGACAAGATAGATTTGTTTTCCTTTTCTTGATTTCAATAATAGATTTTTTACTTGCGGACCAGGTAGGGAAAAAGGGACATTTTTGACTGACGTAATCGCAGGATGATCGACTTTTTGAAAAGAGATACCCAGTTTTTTTAGTAGTTCATAAGCTTCTTGTTCGGTTGCACGACTCATCGCGCATCACCCTCCTTTTTTTATTAGTGTATCATAAAAAAGAGTTGACAAATGAAAAATAATCATGTAAATTACACGTAAAGTTAAAACAAATGACATCGAAAAGAAGAGTAGCCGTTAGGTGTTTTTAGAGAGTCTCTGGTTGGTGGAAAGAGGCAGCAGTTAACCGTGAAACACATCTTGGAGTCGATTTTCTGAAGCGTATAGTAGGAAAATCCGGGGAGCCCGTTACAGCTGCGGTCGTTGCTAGATGACCAGATAAGGCTGGCTTTTCCGTGAGGAGCCGGTAAAAAAAGGTGGAACCACGTGATTAACGTCCTTTGATCTTCGGATCAAAGGACTTTTTGTTTTCATCTGAACGGCAACGACTGTGTGAGGTTTTTTCTGCAAGGAAAAAATAAACAGAGGTGGAACCACGTATAATACGTCCTCTTGGCATTTGCCAAGAGGATTTTTTTATTTTAAAGGAGGAAAAGAAGATGGAGTATTTGATTGAAGTTATGCCGCAATTATTAGTAGGAGCACTCACAACATTGAAATTATTTTTATTTACCTTGATTGGCTCATTACCATTAGGGATTGTTTTAGCATTAGGATTGTCTTTGCATTTTAAGCCGCTACGCTACTTGCTTCAAACATATGTATGGGTTATGCGGGGAACACCGCTGTTGTTGCAACTGATTTTTATTTTTTATGGGTTGCCGACGATTGGGATCGTTTTTGATCGTTTCGAAGCAGCACTCATTGCCTTTATCTTAAACTATGCAGCTTATTTTGCAGAGATCTTTCGTGGAGGGATACAATCGATTCCTCAAGGTCAATATGAAGCAGCGCAAGTTTTGCAATTAAGTCCCTTTCAAACGGTGACGAAAATCGTCATCCCACAAGTGACAAAGATTGTTTTACCTTCTGTAGGGAATGAAGTTATCAACTTGGTCAAAGATTCTTCCTTGATCTATATATTAGGTTTAGGTGACGTAATGCGTGCTGGGAAAATCGCGATGGAACGCGACGCGACTTTACTGCCTTTGCTAGGCGTGGCAATCATCTATCTTACATTGACTGGTATTCTAACAATCGTAATGAAACAAGTTGAAGGAAAATTAAATTATTACCGCTAACTGATAGGAGGAAGAAATATGATTGAATTGAAGAAAGTGAACAAAGCATTTGGTGAAAAAAAAATAATCAAAGATTTGAATCTAATCATTCCAGATGGGAAAACATTAGCTATCGTAGGTCCTTCCGGTGGCGGTAAAACCACGCTTTTACGTATCTTGGCTGGCTTAGAAAGTTCTGACAGCGGAGAATTTTATTTAGATGGTGTACCGTTCAACCCATTCGAGCTTAAAATGAAAGAACAAGTTGTAGGAGTCGTATTCCAAGACTTCCAGCTATTTCCACATCTGAATATTTTTGAAAACATTACCTTAGCACCAAAAATGGTATTGAAACAGACAAAAGAAGAATACACCAAAAAAGCAGAAGAATTAGCGGCTTCATTAGGGATTAGTGATTTATTGAATAACTATCCTTATCAGCTTTCTGGCGGACAAAAACAGCGGATAGCGATTGCCAGAGCATTGGCTATGAATCCACGGGTATTGGCTTATGATGAACCAACAAGTGCTTTAGATCCTGAATTACGCCAGCAAGTCGAGCGTTTGATCCTATCATTGAAAGAAGATGGGGTAACCCAAATTATTGTCACCCATGATTTAGTATTTGCAGAAAATGTCGGTGATCAATTACTAAAAGTTTCCCCAATTCATTAAGAAAGGAGAAGATAGAGATGAAAAAAACCAGTTTTCTATTCGCTTTGATCGCAGGTCTTCTTCTTTTTGCAGGCTGTTCGAACAAAAAAACTTCAGCAGATAATTGGGCGACTATCAACGAAGAGAAAAAAATCGTTATAGGTTTAGACGATACATTTGTTCCTATGGGATTTAGAGATAAAGACGGGAAGCTCACAGGATTTGATATTGATTTAGCCAAAGCAGTCTTTGAACAATATGGGATTACGGTAGACTTTCAGCCCATTGACTGGTCAATGAAGGAATTTGAACTGAACAATGGAACGATCGATTTGATATGGAACGGCTATTCCAAAACGCCGGCAAGAGAAAAGAAAGTGCAATTTACAAAACCTTATATGGAAAACGATCAAGTGCTGATCACACCTAAAGAATCAGGAATCACAAACTTTGGACAAATGAATAATAAGAGATTAGGTGCGCAAAATGGGTCATCTGGTTATGATGTATTTACGAAACAACCAGAAGTATTAAAAGAGATAGTCAAAAACCAAGATGCTGTTTTGTATGATAGTTTTAATGAAGCATTGATCGATCTGAAAAGCAGACGGGTCGATGGTCTGCTGATGGATAAAGTATACGCAGACTATTATTTGAAACAAAGAAACGAACTAGAAGACTTCAACATAACAAAAGGTTCTTATGAAAGTGAGGATTTTGCAGTTGGTGCACGCAAGTCAGATAGTACATTAGTGAAAAAAATCAATGAAGCCCTAGATCAACTAGAGAAAACAGGTGAATTCCAAAAAATATCCGATAAATGGTTTGGCGAAGATGTTACGCCGAGAAATTAACAAATAGGGGACTGTGACAAAAGACGTGTCACAGTCCCTTTTTCCGAATAAACAGTGTTCTCCTGCCAACTCCTTGTGACTCGGAGCTGAATGGCAGGCTCACAACCTCTTGGTAAACGGTGTTCAAAAGCCAGTTTCTCGGTATTAAGCCAAATTTATGCAAAAATGTAGAAAGCCATTTTCACAAAATTTTTCTTACTACTCGAAACTAAGCGACTTTTTCACAACCTCTTATACACGGTGTTCCAGAAGTAGCTTCTTCGAAAAATAAGCCGAAATTTTACAAAACTTTGAGAAGCAATTTTCGTACATTACTTCTTGTTTCTTGAAGCTGACCACTTCTGTCACAACCTCCTTTACATAATTTTATTTTGTTGTGGAAGGGGTTTCGTGTTATTCTAAAAGAGGAACGATTGAAGGTTATAGGAAAGGAAGAGATGAATGGAACACAAAGAACTTACCTCATTTCCAAAAGATTTTCTGTGGGGCTCTGCTTCTGCAGCGTATCAAGTAGAAGGAGCTTGGCAAGAAGATGGGAAAGGAGAATCAGTCTGGGATCGATTTGTACGGATACCTGGAAAGACATTTAAAGGAACGAACGGTGATTTGGCAGTAGACCACTATCATCGTTATAAAGAAGATATTGCTTTAATGAAAGAACAAGGTCTGAAAGCTTACCGCTTCTCTGTAGCTTGGACACGGATTTTTCCTAATGGACGAGGAGAAGTCAATCAAGCTGGGCTCGCTTTTTATGAGAGATTGATCGACGAATTGATTGAAAACGATATCGAACCTATGTTGACTTTATATCATTGGGATCTTCCACAAGCATTGCAAGATGAATATAATGGTTGGGAATCACGTCAGATCATTGAAGATTTCACTCATTATGCAGAAACATTATTTGAGGCATTCCGCGGGAAAGTCCATTACTGGATTAGTTTGAATGAACAAAATATCTTCACTTCATTAGGTTATTTGTTAGCAGCACATCCGCCAGGTGTGACAGACCCGAAACGAATGTATGAAGTTAACCATATTGCTAATTTAGCAAATGCATCTGTCATCAATAAATTTCACGAGTTAGAAATGCCTGGGAAAATCGGACCAAGCTTTGCGTATACGCCAAATTATCCAATTGACAGTAATCCTGAAAATGTTCTGGCTGCTGAAAATGCAGAAGACCTGATGGCCAATTATTGGATGGATGTCTATATGTGGGGAAAATATCCGATTGCTGCCATGAGGTTCTTAGAAGAAAAAGGATGGGCACCAACGATTGAAGCTGGCGATGCAGAATTGCTAGAATCTGCTAAACCAGATTTTCTTGGGATCAATTACTATCAAACGGCGACGAATGCATTCAATCCATTAAACGGAGTTGGTACAGGAAAAATGAATACGACAGGAAAAAAAGGTTCATCAGAAGAAACTGGAGTTCCTGGAATGTATAAAAAAGTTGAGAATCCATTTGTCGAACGAACAAATTGGGACTGGGAGATTGACCCAGAAGGATTAAGGATCGGACTGCGTCGTATCACAAGCCGTTACCGCATGCCGGTACTGATTACGGAAAATGGCTTAGGAGAGTATGACAAGTTGACAGAAGATAAACAAATCCATGACGACTATCGAATCAATTACTTACAAAGCCACGTCAAAGCCATCAAAGAAGCAATTTCGGATGGAGCAGAAGTCCTAGGCTATTGCACCTGGTCTTATACAGATTTGCTTAGCTGGCTGAACGGTTATCAAAAGCGATATGGATTTGTATATGTTGATCAAGATGAAACACAAGAAGGATCTTTGGAACGATACAAGAAAGACAGTTATTACTGGTATCAAAAACTGATTGAACAAAATGGAGAGAACCTTTAGTTCACATACTTAAAACAAGAAGGTACGGCTGGATATGGCCGTGCCTTTTTTTGATAAAATCGTTTAGAAATTAAGAAAAACTGTAAAATAAGCTGAAAAATGAAAGAAAGCGTCAGTTCTTTCAAACAAAACTTTAGTTCCCTTACTTTTTTTTGTATAATGAAACTTGATGAAATGAGGGATAATAAATGGCACAAAAGAAACGGCCTACTAAAAAAAGGAAAAAGACGAAAAAAACGAAAAAGCAAAAACAGCAGCAGGAACAAATGCTGACGATTGGTGTTGGGTTTGCCTTGATTTTATTTGCTGTCTTCGGCTTTTTAAAATTAGGTTTTTTAGGAATATTGATTGCAAACGGCTTTCGGATCATTGCAGGAAATACTTACCAAATCCTCTGTCTTTTATTAGCCGTCTTAGGATTTTGGATTGTCATTAAGAATACAGAGTTTTCAATTGGTAAAAACCGACGCTGGTTTGGCGGCATACTCTTTTATTTCGGTATCTTATTATTGTTACATGCCCATTTATTTGGCAAACTCCATACTGGGGAACCAAATATCATGGGGACGACATGGGATTTGTTAGCCAGTGATATAAAACAAAGTCAAGTAGACAATAACGTTGGTGGTGGGATGATTGGAGCAATCCTTTATCATTTTACTTACTTCTTGATTGCACAGCCTGGAAGTTATTTAGCAGCAGTACTATTACTGGCAGGAGGAGCATTCCTGTTCAGTAATCTGGAAGGCTATCAGCTGTTAAATGGTATCCAATCAATTGGAGAACGAGTACAGGGATTATTGGAAGGTGATCCTGCCAAGCAAGCTCGAAAGCAAGCGGCAAAGGAAGAGAGAATGAAACAGCGCGCAGAAGCGAAAGAAGCAAGGCGCTTAGCTGCAAAAGAAGCTGCAGAAAAAGAAGCTGCAGAATATGAGAAGAAAAAAGCGGTGAGCCAGCAAAGGGAAAATACTGCTGATGAATGGCAGGAACCAGAAAATACAGAGCCGGAGCAGCTAAGTTTTGTTCCAATCGACAGTTTTCAAGAAAATATCCATCCTGCGAATCTAGAGAAACCAGTACCAGATACACCAAAACAGACCAATACAGCAGAAGGTTTTTCAGATGAGTTGCCAGAGGATGACGGTACCTCATTAGAATTTGAGATTGAAGCAGAACAGGAAAACCAAGACTATGAATTACCGACAGTTGATTTGCTTGATTCTATACCAACTGTGGATCAAAGTGATGAGTATAAAAAAATTGAAAAAAATATCGGCGTATTAGAACAAACTTTCCAAAGTTTCGGTGTCGATGCCAAGGTCGTCAAAGCCAGCTTAGGACCATCCGTCACAAAATTCGAAGTCCAGCCGGCTGTAGGGGTAAAAGTAAGTAAAATTGTGAACTTAACAGATGATATCGCGCTTGCTTTAGCGGCGAAAGATGTCCGGATGGAAGCACCGATTCCAGGTAAATCACTGATTGGTATTGAAGTACCAAATGGAAAGATCAGTATGGTTTCCTTTAGAGAAATCATCGAAGCACAACCAAACCACCCAGATAAATTACTAGAAGTACCTTTAGGACGTGATGTTTCTGGACGGGTACAAACGGCTGATCTTTCGAAGATGCCTCACTTACTCGTGGCTGGTTCGACTGGTAGTGGGAAGTCAGTAGCAATTAATGGGATCATCACAAGTATATTAATGCGTGCTAAGCCCCATGAAGTAAAACTGATGATGATCGATCCGAAAATGGTTGAATTGAATATGTACAACGGCATACCTCATCTGTTGACGCCGGTCGTGACGAACCCTAGAAAAGCAGCGCAAGCCTTACAAAAAGTAGTACAAGAAATGGAAGAACGATATGAAAAATTCGCGGCAACCGGAGTAAGAAATATTTCTGGTTACAATGAATTTGTTCAACAGAAAAACTTGGAAAACGGAACGAAACATCCAACCTTACCATTCATCGTAGTGATCGTAGATGAATTAGCTGATTTGATGATGGTAGCCAGCAATGAAGTTGAAGATGCGATTATTCGTTTAGCGCAAATGGCTCGGGCAGCGGGGATTCATATGATCCTAGCTACTCAACGTCCAAGTGTGGATGTTATCACAGGAATCATCAAAGCAAATGTACCTTCCAGAATGGCATTTGCGGTATCAAGCGGTACAGATTCTCGGACGATCATTGATTCTAATGGGGCAGAAAAGCTCTTAGGGCGAGGAGATATGCTATTCTTGCCAATGGGTGAGAATAAACCGATCCGTGTGCAAGGAGCATTCATTTCTGACCACGAAGTAGAACGGGTCGTTCAATTTGTTACAGATCAGCAAGAAGCTCATTATGAAGAGAAAATGATGCCGACAGATGAAGTTGAAACGACAGGTGCTCCAGAGCAGCCACAAGATGAGCTGTTTGAAGAAGCAAAAGCACTTGTCATTGAAATGCAAACGGCAAGTATTTCCCTTCTCCAAAGAAGATTTCGGATCGGTTACAACCGAGCAGCACGTTTAGTAGATGAACTGGAAGCTCATGGAGTTGTTGGCCCGTCAGAAGGAAGCAAGCCTCGGAAAGTATTCATTGAGCAGGAAGAAACATCAGAAACGTTGCCGGACGATAATGACATGTAAAACTTGTGTGATGAAGGGTTGAAAAACGAATAACCAATAAAAAGACAAGGCATGATGATACCAAAAGAAAAAATGGTTTTTTTCCATCTTTTCTAATACGGTATGATGTCTTGTCTTTTTAGTTTTTGTGAGATTAAAGTTCTATTCGATTTATTTGTGAAGTATTGCATTAAGGAAATGAATCATGTATAGTATGTAGCGAAACTTTGAGAAAAAGAGGGAAAATACTTTGGAAAAACAGTCCATTTATGGCTTGACGAATGAAGAATTAATCAATTGGTTTATAGAAAACGGCGAGAAAAAATTCCGAGCTGCCCAAGTTTGGGAATGGTTGTATCAAAAACGTGTAAGTAATTTCACAGAAATGACGAATCTATCGAAACAATTGATCGAAAAATTATCGGAGCATTTTATCATCAATCCTCTAAAACAGATGGTCGTCCAAGAAGCTTCGGATGGTACAGTAAAATATTTGTTTGAACTCCCTGATAAAAACATGATTGAGACTGTACTGATGAGACAAGAATATGGCTTGTCAGTTTGTGTGACGACACAAGTAGGATGTAATATCGGCTGTACATTTTGTGCAAGCGGGCTGCTCAAAAAGAACCGTGATCTGACTGCTGGAGAAATTGTTGCGCAGATCATGATGGTCCAACATTATTTTGATGAGCGCAATCTTGGCGAACGCGTTTCACATGTCGTTGTAATGGGGATCGGTGAGCCATTTGATAATTACGACAATGTAATGGACTTTTTGCATATCATCAATGATGCCAAAGGATTGGCAATTGGTGCTCGGCACATTACAGTTTCCACTAGTGGATTAGCACACAAAATCAAGGAATTCGCTAATAACGGCTTGCAAGTCAATCTGGCTATTTCCTTGCACGCGCCGAATAATGAGGTGCGAACATCGATCATGCGGATCAACCGAAGTTTCCCAATCGAGAAATTGATGGAAGCTGTAGATGAGTATTTAGAGAAAACAAACCGTCGAATCACGTTTGAATATATCATGTTAAATCAAGTAAATGACAGACCAGAGCATGCACAGCAATTAGCCGATCTATTAAAAGATAAGAAAAAATTAGCATATGTCAACTTGATTCCATATAATCCAGTCAGTGAACATGATCAATATTCTCGCAGTCCAAAAGCTGATGTATTGAGATTTTATGATGTATTGAAGAAAAACGGCGTAAACTGTGTGATACGTAAAGAACATGGTACAGATATTGATGCAGCTTGCGGACAATTGCGAAGCAAGCAAATGAAAAAAACAGTTGCCAAATAATCGTAGCCTACTCGTTTTTTCAATTACCATAAAAGGAGCAGTTTTCTTAATTAAGGAACTGTTCAACTTAAATAAGAGAAAAGATTCTATAGCGAAAGCTATAAAGCTTTTTTTGACAAGAAAAACCCTCATCAAGCAAAGAAATGTCCTCAATTTGATGACAGCCTGCTTGATGGGGGTTTTAGCAATTATTTAACTGATTTTCTTATATCCTTGCTGGCTTTCTTGTGTAGCATGATAAGTTTCTACGTCAAGAATGGCCTGTTTAAATTTTTCTCGGGTGATTTCATAAGGCACATGTTTAATATCATTTGTTGCCATGGCTTTATCTAAGATTGCTTCTAAATCGGTCGTGACATTGAGATTCATGTCGGTTAACGATACTGGAAGTTGGTTCTTTTTCATAAACACATAGATTTTATCAAACAAATCGAACTGCTGATCCATCATCAATAAGGTCAGTACACCATAACTGACAGATGCTCCGTGAAGGTATCTCTCCATTTTTTCTAGAACAGTCGTACCGTAATAGAATGAGTGTGCCATAGCAGAATTATAGTTATTGTTAACTAAAACAGAAACCAATCCGGTAGTAACAATGATATCCGAAACGACTTGTTCAATTGCATATGAGGGACGATCGTCGGCACTATCTTTCAATGCTTGCGTACCATAAGTCAAGAGACGATCAATGCACATTTTTCCGATTTGGATTCCTAATCTATCCGTGTAGCCTAGATCATCGCCACGAGCAGAAAAAGTAGATTCGACTTCTTTAGATAAAGCATCGCCAATACCTGCCCATAAGTATTTATCAGGTGCTTCGGCAATAATTGCTGTATCAATGAAGGTGTGTACAGGTGGTTTTGAAGGAAAGAAGAGTCCGTCCATTACGCCTTCTTCGTTATAGATGACACATACCGCAGTGACGGGCGAACAGTTCGAACCAATAGTGGGAAAGGTGAAGACTGGTTTAGCTAGTTTTTCACCAATGACTTTTACAGTATCGCAAGCACGGCCACCACCGACTGCAAACAGGACGTCTGCTTTTTGGACACTTTCATGCTGGATCAACTGTTCAATATTTCCATAAGTTGAATTACCCCCGTACCAGAGACTGGCGACAACCTCTATTTCCTGTGTCAAAGCTGCTTTTATTTTGTTTTCTGCCTTTGAAAGTGCAGTCTTCCCTCCAATCAGCACTACTTTTGTCCCATATTCTTTGACGATTCCATTTGCTTTTTCATACGCATCTGTTCCAATGGTATAATTTGGTAAGAAAACACTTTGACTCATATTCATTTCCTTCTTTCTTCGTTGAAACGGGTTAAAATTTTAAAGAGTGATCGATCTGACTGCAGCTGTAGATGGAGTAGAGGTGAACCTAAGACAGGATAAGTGATGAATAAGGTGGCATGAACACCTTGAAATCATCAATAAGTATCCTAAAAACGAACAAGTACAAAAACATTGAAAACGACAATATTGAATTTTTGTTCCTCTTAGTATTTCTACCGATTACCTTTGCTTTTTTGTAATTATCTAAAAATTCTAAAAATTAAGATTATTATATGAAAACAGGTTTTATTTGTCAATTCATAATTGGTTTTTTTTAAAGCAAAAGATAATCTATATCATGATGAACAAACAGAGTTTTTTCCTCCAATTGATGGCTTTCCTGATCTTTCCTATTTTGAATAAAGTGTTTCTGTATAATTTTTTTATTTTATAAGTAAGATAAATAATGAAAGAATAGAGATACTGATTGGTAGCTAAAGATTTTTGAGCGAGAACATTTCGTTTTTTCAAAAGGACTGTTAGAATAAGCAAGAACAAGGGGGAAGACGTATGATAATCAGTGAATTTGACCGTAATAATCCAGTATTGAAAGATCAGCTTTCTGATTTACTGAGACTGACTTGGCCGGAAGAATATGGAGACAGCTCGGCAGAAGAAGTAGAAGAAATGATGAATCCAGAACGAATCGCGGTAGCAGCGGTAGACCAAGATGAGTTAGTAGGATTTATTGGTGCAATCCCTCAATACGGTATCACAGGTTGGGAATTGCATCCATTAGTTGTAGAAAGCTCCCGACGAAAGAACCAAATAGGTACTCGATTAGTCAATTACTTAGAAAAAGAAGTAGCTTCCAGAGGAGGAATCACGATTTATTTAGGTACGGATGATTTAGACCATGGAACAACGTTAAGTCAAACGGACCTGTATGAGCATACATTTGATAAAGTGGCTTCCATCCAGAACCTTCGGGAACATCCGTATGAATTCTATGAAAAATTAGGTTATAAAATCGTAGGTGTCTTACCAAATGCAAATGGCTGGGACAAACCGGATATTTGGATGGCAAAAACGATTATTCCTCGACCAGATTCTCAATAATAAAAAGAGGTTGTGACAGAAGTGATCAGCTTCAAGAAATAAGAAGGAATTTACGAAAATTACTTCTTGAATTTTTGTGAAATTCCAACTTATTTCCGAAGAAGCTACTTTTGGAACACCATGTACCAGAGGTTGTGAAAAAGCTGTCCTGCATCAAGTAATAAGAACAGCCAAACAAAAATAGCTCCTCATATTTTTCGTTTGGTTGGGCTTATTACCGCAGATGCAAGCTTTTGAACACCGTTTATTCAGATATGGGACTGTGACAAGACTTTTGTCACAGTTTCTTTTTATTTATTCTTTTTTATCTTTGTATGGTAATAATAGACAATATAACGAAAATTATTTAATGGCTTTTGGAAGACCATGGAAAACCTTGTACAAAGCTATTTTTTCTGAAAAATTCCTTGAAACCTCACGAAAAAATCATTATTTTATGAAAAAGACAAAAAAAAGTGTTGATTTTTTAATAATTATTCATTAAACTCTTAAACAACTTCAGAAAATATTAATTATTCTGAAAATTCCAATAAAGGGGTACGTAAAATGAAAAAGAAATTTACATTTGGTTTGGTTGCGGTATGCGGCCTTGTACTTGCTGGATGTTATGGCGGCAGTTCAGCCACAAGCAACAGTAGTTCAGCAAAAAGCGGTTCAGCAGATGGAGGAGGCGTATTTAACTTAGTCGTGCCTCAAGAAATGCCTACAGCTGACTTATCAGTTGCAACAGATACAATCAGTTTTACAGCATTGAATAACGTTTATGAAGGAATTTACCGTCTTGATGAAGACAGCAAACCACAGCCGGCAGGAGCTAGCGAGTTGGCAGAAGTCAGTGAAGACGGATTAACTTACAAAATCAAATTACGAGAAGACGCAAAATGGTCAAATGGTGATCCTGTGACAGCAGCGGATTACGTTTATGGCTGGCAACGAACAGTAGACCCAGCTACAGCTTCTGAATATGCTTACCTGTATGCGCCAGTTGAAAATGCAGAAGACATCACAGCTGGAAAGAAAGATAAATCAGAACTAGGGATCAAAGCAGTTGGTGACTATGAATTAGAAATCAAATTGACGAAACAAACACCATATTTCCAATATCTGCTTGCTTTCCCATCATTTTTCCCACAAAAACAATCCGTAGTGGAAGAAAATGGGGATGCCTATGCATCTGCAAGTGATAAAGCTGTTTATAATGGACCATTCACATTAGAAGATTTTGATGGACCAGGAACAGATACAGAATGGACTTATAAGAAAAATGACCATTACTGGGACAAAGATACAGTAAAACTTTCTGAAATCAAAGTCAGTGTAGTAAAAGAATCTTCTACTGCATTGAACTTATTCAAAGATGGCCAAGCAGATGACGTGATCTTGTCTGGTGAGTTAGCACAGCAAAACGCAAACGATCCAGCTTATACTTCTGTTAAAGAAGCGCGGACAAGCTATATCGAATTCAATCAACGTGAAAAGAATTCACCATTCAACAATGTGAACCTAAGAAAAGCTATTTCTTATTCTATCGATCGTGAAGCTTTAGTAAAACAAGTACTAGGTGACGGATCAGTTGTCTCTACAGGATTGATCCCATCAGATATGGTAAAAAGTCCAACAACGAACGAAGACTTTGCAAAAGAAGCTGGAAAATTAGTTTCTTATGACAAAGATAAAGCAAAAGAATATTGGGAAAAAGCGAAAAAAGAATTGGGCGTTGATTCTTTAGAATTTGATTTGATGGCTTCTGATGATGATTCATCGAAAAAAGTAATCGAATATGTTCAAAACTCAATCCAAGAAAACTTGGATGGCGTAACAGTCAAACCAACACCTGTTCCATTCTCTGTACGTCTTGACCGCTCAACTTCGGGTGATTTTGACGCAGTACTAGGCGGATGGGCTGCTGACTATGCAGACCCAAGCAGCTTTACTGATTTGTTTGTCACAGGTAATTCATACAACCGTGGTCGCTGGAGCAATGCAGAATATGACGAAGCAGTTAAAGCAGCTTCATCAACAGACGCTGGCGATGAACAAGCCCGTTGGGATGATTTCCAAAAAGCAATCAAGATCATCTCTGATGATATGGGTGTCGTTCCGGTGTACCAAAAAGCAGAAGGTCACCTAGTGAATGAAAAAATCAAAGGTATCGTTCACCATGCGGCAGGTGCTTCATGGGATTACAAATGGACATACGTTGAAGAATAATCGTTAATACCGTGAGCATGAGAAAAAACGAGGCTGCGGCAAATGTCGCAACCTCGTTCTCATATTCACTTATCCTAACAAAGAAAAAAGCATGAAAATAGCAGAAAGAGCAATTAGTATTCCGGCAATGATCAGCCAAAAGCTGTACATACCGTAGCTGGCAGACGAGAGCGAGGGAAATTCTGGTTTTTTCTTTCGGTTCCTTGTTCGTGCAAGATGGACCGATCGCTGAAAATGATCGAAGAAACCCGAAGAAAAGACCCATAAAAAACCGCCGATAATCAGAAACGGCAATGACCATAAGAATAGATCATTAGATAATTGAATGAGTGTAAAGGAATGGTTGATGAGATTTTTTATTAAATTAACCAGAATCAGTAGAGAAGCTACTGCGTAGGGGATAAATTTTTTTTTCATTTGATTGCTCCTTTATTTTTGGTTCATTATCTAATAATGTAGCGAAACATCTGTCAGAAGTCAAAAGCTAGGGGGAAACATTAGTGAATAGTTATATCAAATATGTATTAAAACGTGTCTTTTTCATGATCATCACGCTTTGGTTAATTGCAACAATCACCTTTTTCTTGATGCAATTGCTGCCGGGCACGCCATATACGAATCAGGAACGTTTGAGTCCTGAAACAATCGAGATGCTAAATAAACAAGTTGGTTTGGATAAACCAGTTATCGTACAATATGGGATTTATCTTTCTAATTTGCTTCAAGGAGATTTTGGAATTTCCTTCCAATTTAAAAACCAGCCAGTCGCACATTTGCTAGCTGGAAGAATCGGACCATCCTTGCAGTTAGGTTTACAGGCAATTATCTTTGGAACAGTCCTAGGAACGATTTTAGGAACGATCTCTGCCATGAAGCAAAATACATGGGCAGATACATCTTCTACACTCGTAGCGATATTAGGTCGTTCCATTCCAAACTTTGTATTTGCTGTTTTATTACAATATATATTTGCAATCAAATTACAAGTTTTGCCAATCGCAAAATGGGATGGCTTTGTGTACACAATCTTACCAACAATTGCGTTGGCCATGTCGCCGCTTGCTGACTCTGCTCGGTTTATCCGTACGGAAATGGTGGAAGTACTGCATAGTGATTATGTGGAATTAGCAAAAGCAAAAGGATTGAGCCGTTGGGAAATCGCCTTTAAACATGGTCTTCGAAATAGTTTGATTCCATTGATGACTTTATTAGGACCGTTAGCTGTAGCATTGATGACCGGATCACTGGTGGTAGAAAATATCTTTGCTATTCCTGGTATCGGGGAACAATTCGTTAAGTCAATCACAACAAATGATTATCCTACGATCATGGCTGTAACGATCCTTTACTCATTTATGCTGATTTTTGTTATTTTGATCGTGGATCTATTGTACGGTCTAGTTGATCCAAGAATTCGTGTTTCAGAAGGGAGCCGAGGATAAATGGAAATGATACCAAAGCGTTATGAAACAGTCGCAGATATCCCTGCGGATGAATTTCTTCCATTACAAAAAAATACCGAAGAAGAACGTGAACAGATTACTGCACCTTCTTTGAATTTTATCCAAGATTCATGGCGCCGTTTAAAGAAAAACAAAGCTGCCGTTATTTCAATGGTTTTACTATTGGTCATCATTTTGATCTCTGTGATCACAATCTTTGTTTCTCCTCATGATCCAACTGCCCAAAACGTGGCTTATATCAATTTGCCTCCTCGTATTCCGGGAATCAATATCGATGGATTGAATGGAAAAGCAATGGTTGGTGGTGAACTTGTTGATAAATATGCTCAAGCAAACGTCCCTTCAAACGTAAATTTCTTTTTAGGAACAGACGGTTTGGGACGTGATGTATTAAGCCGCTTATTTATGGGAACGAGAATCTCGTTGCTGATCGCATTTATTGCTGCATTACTAGATGTAACGATTGGTGTAGCTTACGGGTTGGTTTCTGGTTTGTTAGGCGGACGTGTCGATAACGTGATGCAACGTTTTTTGGAAATCTTGTCAGGAATTCCAAACCTCGTTGTCATGATTTTGATGTTGGTCGTTTTTGAACCAGGAATTTTTTCAATCGTGGCTGCTATGGCCATCACAAACTGGATACCAATGGCACGTATCGTTCGTGCACAAACAATGAAATTAAAAGATCAAGAATATGTTTTAGCTGGATTGACATTAGGTGAATCAAGAATGAAAATTGCATTCAAACATATTTTGCCGAATATCTCTAGTGTCATTATTATTCAAATGATGTTTAGTATTCCATCTGCTATTTTCTTCGAAGCCTTTTTAAGCTTTATCGGTTTAGGTCTTACGCCTCCGTCAGCTTCATTAGGAACGATGTTGAGCGAAGGGTACAAGACATTCCTGTATCTGCCTTATCTGTTGTGGATTCCGGCAGTAACTTTATCGGTTATCATGATTGGCTTTAACTTACTTGCTGATGGATTGCGTGATGCCTTTGATCCTAAAATGAAAGAGTGAAGACGATGACGAAAATTTTAGAAGTGAAAGACTTAGAAATCTCTTTTGATACGTATGCTGGAAAGGTACGAGCGATTCGCGGTGTCAATTTTCATTTGAATAAAGGAGAAACATTGGCGATCGTTGGGGAATCTGGAAGTGGAAAATCAGTGACGACCAGAAGCATCATGCGCTTGCTGTCAAGCAACGCCAATATAGATGCTGGTCAAATCCTCTTTAAAGGTAACGATATCGTTGGAAAATCAGAAAGAGAGATGCAAAAAATCCGTGGTAAAGAAATAGCGATGATTTTCCAAGATCCAATGACCTCTTTAGATCCGACGATGCCCATTGGGAAGCAAGTCGCTGAGTCCCTTAGAAAGCATAATAAAGTTTCAAAAAAAGAGGGACAAAAAGCTGCATTAGAATTGCTTAAATTAGTTGGAATACCCGAAGCTGAGAAACGTATCAACAGTTATCCGCATCAGTTCTCAGGAGGTCAGCGTCAACGGATCGTGATCGCGATTGCACTGGTATGTTATCCGGAAATCCTGATTGCTGATGAACCTACAACAGCGCTTGATGTGACTATTCAAGCACAGATTTTGGAGCTGCTGAAAGAAATTCAGACAAAAATCGATACATCAATTATCTTTATCACTCATGATCTTGGTGTAGTAGCGAATGTCGCTGATCGTGTCGCTGTCATGTATGGAGGAAGAATCGTTGAAGTTGGAACATCGGAAGAAATTTTCTACAACCCGCAACATCCCTATACTTGGGGACTGCTTGGTTCAATGCCGACATTAGATAGTGCGAACGATCGATTGTATGCTATTCCTGGTTCTCCACCGGATTTATTGAACCCGCCAAAAGGAGACGCATTCTATCCAAGAAATGAATTCGCGATGAAAATCGATGCAGAACAAGAACCACCATTTTTTGAACTATCAAAAACACACAAGGCAGCAACTTGGCTACTTGCTCCGCAGGCACCCAAAGTGACACCGCCAGAAGAAATCCAACGTCGCTGGGCTATCTATAAAGAGAAACAAAAACATACTTACGGTCAAGGAGGAATTGCTGATGCCAAATAAACTACTTGAAGTTAAAGGACTGAAACAGTATTTCAATGTAGGAAAAAAGAATGAAGTACATGCTGTAAATGACATCAGCTTTCACATCTATGAAGGAGAAACATTCGGTTTAGTTGGAGAATCTGGAAGCGGAAAATCCACTACTGGCCGTACAATCATTCGCTTGAATGAACCTACTGATGGTGAGATATTATTCGACGGTCAAGATATAACGAAGATCAAAGACAAAAAAGGATTGACGAAATTCCGACATGATGTTCAGATGATCTTTCAAGATCCATACGCTTCGTTGAATCCTCGTATGAAAGTCAGAGATATCATTGCCGAAGGAATTGATGTTAATGGACTAGCTAAATCATCTGAAGAGCGTGCAAAAAAAGTCGATGATCTATTGAGAACTGTTGGATTGAATCCAAGCCACGGTACTCGTTATCCTCATGAATTTTCAGGTGGGCAACGCCAGCGTATTGGTATTGCACGAGCATTGGCAGTAAAACCGCGTTTTATCATTTGTGATGAACCAATTTCTGCACTAGATGTGTCGATCCAAGCCCAAGTGGTCAATTTGTTGCAGGATCTCCAAAAAGAACATCAATTGACCTATCTATTTATTGCACATGATTTGTCGATGGTTAAACATATTAGTGACCGAATCGGTGTAATGCATAACGGCTTGTTATTAGAGATGGGAACAAGTGATGAAATCTATAATCACGGTGTTCATCCTTATACAGAAAGTTTGTTATCTGCTATTCCTTTGCCAGATCCAGATCATGAGAGAAAACGCAGAAGAATCAAATATCAACCTGAACCAGATGACGGACAAGTACGTCAACTTCGTGAAATCGCACCAGAACATTTTGTCTATGCAACTGAGCAGGAAGTCCCATATTACGCAAAAAAACTAAAACGACAAAAGGAATCTCTTCTGGTTGCTAACTAGGAGGGACATAGATGCTAAAAGCTTTTAAATTCCGTATGTATCCGACAGAAGAACAAAAACAGCAATTGATCCGTACTTTTGGCTGTGTTCGATTTACCTATAACCATTTGCTGAAAGAACGGCAGAAAAGTTGGCAACAAACAGGAGTGGCCGATTTTTCGCTCACACCCGCTACACTAAAAAAAGAATACCCATTCTTAAAAGAAGTAGACAGTCTTGCTTTAGCAAATGCACAGCTTAATTTGGACCGGGCTTTTCGCAATTATTTCAAGGGACGTGCCAGCTTCCCAAAGCTTAAAACGAAAAAAAGTATGTGGCAATCTTATACGACCAACAACCAAACCCGTACGATCTATCTGGAAAATGGCTACTTAAAGTTACCAAAACAAAAAGAACTAATCAAGATAAATCAGCATCGGCCAGTTGAAGGATCGATTCGCTCCGCTACGATTTCTGCTCGATATAATGAAGAGTTCTATGTCGCACTACTTTGTGATGTTTCATCAATAAAAAAAGAATCTTCAGCTAAATGGATTGGGATCGCCTATCATCCAAAAACATTGATCGAAACATCGCAGCCCATAGAAGTATCTTTGCCAAAATTTGACCAGACAGAAGAAAAACTTCAGCATGCACAGCGGAAATTAAGCGTAAAAGTCCGCTCCGCTCACCATAGAAAGACAAGGTTAGATCAGGCAAGCAATTATCAGAAACAAAAGAGAAAAGTAATGGATCTTTATCTGAAACAAAAGAACCAGCGAGAAGATTATCTTGAACAATTATCTGGGAAATTGGTCAAACAATATGACTACTTATTTGTAGAATCTTTTCCAAAAGAAGAAGCACATGCTGATTTTTCTATTCATGACTGGCATAAATTAATAACAAAATTGCGTTATAAGTCCCAATGGTATAATAAAAAATTTCTTTTGATCAATACCGACGGAGCAGAAGAAAGCAATTCCGTAAGAAAGAGCCAAGTAGTAGAAAAAATGGGCAGACATTCGGTTATCAAGGGATAAAAAATGAATGAAACTGATAGGAGCGTTAGGGTTCGCCTTGTTAATAAAAAGTCTTAATGACTTTTGTTTCTAGGAATTTTTCTTTTGAAGAAAAGCTCACTAATTATGACAAACCAATAAAACAATAGCAGAAAAAGTTCGTACGAGCTTTTTCTGCTATTGTTAATTTTTTATTCAGAAAGTTTACGAATACATCAAAATTCTGAAACAAAAAACGTAACTCACAAAGAGTTGTTTTTGCGTTCTTTCTTGAATGATTAGGTCTGAATCTTTTGTTCACAACCTTATTCATGGTGCCCCGGCTTGAGCTGATAGATTTTTGAAGGACGGCCGATTCCTACAGGACGTTCACCGATCTCATCGAAATATTGGAGCATAGCTTTCTTAAAATTGGAATGATCGATCGTTTTATAATCGATCCCTAAGAATTTAGCAAATACTTTTCGAGCTTCCGTAATCGTGAAATCTTTACCTAAAACTTGTAGAACTTGCGGCTCGTGTTCCATTTTATTGACTACACGGTTGAATGCTTTCAAGATGATTTGACTATGGTCAAAAGCCAAAGTATCTTTGCCAGAAGACTCTCCAGTGACTAAATCAAGCGAGATAGCAACTTCTCCGCTAGATAAATGGATCTTGTTACTATGACGTTCTAGTGTGAACCAGCGTACTTCCTTGGCATCATCTCCGGCGATTAGCGGTTCTTCTCCAATAAAGGCTAAGTAGCTGACTGTGACGACCCAGCCTCGCGGATCTCGATTAGGCGTACTGAATGTATGCAGTTGCTCAATATTTTCTTTTGAAATAACCACACCAGTTTCTTCCTTTGTTTCTCTTAAGACGCTTTCTCCAGTTGACTCATCCTTTTGGACAAAGCCACCAGGCAATGCCCATGAATTTCGATAAGGATGCCCTTTTCTTTGGATCAACAAAACTTTCAGCTGATCTTCTTCTTTGTTATAGCACATCAGTACGATATCGACAGTCAAAGAGGGCTTGTCATATTCTGGACGTTCCTGTTTTTGATACCAGTTAAGAAATTCTTCTTCACTTGCTTCATGTTCATAATATAATTTTTCTTCTTCTTTAGAAGCAAAACGGTTCATCTGACCACCTCCATTGACAGTAAAAGTACTTTTTACCTTATTGTAGCAGACTCTGAAAAAAAACCAAGGATTTACTGGAAAAATCTAGGTTATCATTTAAATATGAAAAATAAATGGAAGTATGAGATTGAATAAAAAGAAAAGCAGATAAAACGGCAATACTTTATACCGCTCTTCACGAATGGCAAAGAAGCCACAAATAACGATATATACGTCAATGATAAAACGCAAAATCCAAGCTGCTGTCATAAAACTGTTCAAATGCCCATGGAGGTTAAAATAACCATACATACGAATATAAAAATAGCTGAATATTAAATGTGCTAATGAAAGAAAAGCAATACTAAGTGTAAAAAAAAGATGTTTCTTCTGCATGATTGTTCCAGTCCCTTACTAAGATAGATAGTCTTTATTATACCACGTGTGAGAGGAGAAATAAAAAGCCGTTTTTTACTAGATATGAAACAAAACAAAAACCCGCATTTATTCAACCTATTCATCCTTTTAAAGGATAGATTGAACGTAGATAGAAGTCGTTTATCCAGTCTTTTTCATTTTGAAAAAAAGCTAACAGCATGCTTTTTTTATGGTATACTAGCAAGGAAACGAATTCGCATCATGCGATAAAGGAGGAAGAGCCCCGTGGCAGAAAAGGAAACTTTTTATATCACTACGCCAATCTATTATCCAAGCGGCAAACTTCATATCGGCAACTCGTATACTACGATTGCATGTGACGCAATTGCTCGTTATAAACGGTTGATGGGCTTTGATGTGTTTTATCTCACTGGAGTGGATGAACATGGTCAAAAAATCGAAACAAAAGCAGAAGAACTAGGTGTAAAACCGCAAGAATATGTAGATAAAATGGCGGCTGATGTCAAGAAATTATGGAAAACGCTTGATATCAGTTATGATAAATTCATTCGAACGACAGATGATTACCATAAAGCAGCTGTTCAAAAAATATTTGATCGTTTATTAGAACAGGGAGATATTTACTTAGGTGAATATGAAGGCTGGTACTCTGTTTCTGATGAAGAATTTTTTACAGAAACACAACTTGCAGAAGTGTACAAAGATGACGAAGGTAATGTGATCGGTGGTAAAGCGCCAAGTGGACACGAAGTAGAATTGGTAAAAGAAGAATCATACTTCTTCCGCATGAGCAAATACGCAGACCGTCTGTTGGAATACTATGAAGAACATCCCGAATTCATCCAGCCAGAATCTCGTAAAAACGAAATGATCAACAACTTTATCAAACCAGGATTAGAAGATCTTGCAGTTTCAAGAACAACCTTTACTTGGGGGGTACCAGTCAAGAGTGATCCGAAACATGTGGTGTATGTATGGATCGATGCATTATCCAATTATATTACTGCACTAGGATATGGCTCCGAAGATGAAAGTCTATTCGAAAAATACTGGCCTGCAGATGTTCAGATGGTCGGTAAAGAAATCGTTCGCTTCCATACGATCTATTGGCCAATCATGTTGATGGCTCTTGATTTGCCTCTACCTAAAAAAGTATTTGGGCATGGCTGGCTATTGATGAAAGACGGAAAAATGTCTAAATCAAAAGGAAATGTCGTTTATCCTGAAATGCTTGTGGAACGTTATGGTTTAGATGCACTCCGTTATTATTTGCTTCGTGCTGTGCCATTTGGGTCAGATGGCGTCTTTACGCCAGAAGATTTTGTTTCTCGTGTCAATTATGATCTGGCAAATGATCTAGGGAACTTATTGAATCGTACGATTGCTATGATCAACAAATATTGTGATGGTCTCGTTCCTGATTATGCCTCACTTGTCACTCCATTTGACAGTGAACTGTCTACGACGGCTGCTAACGTTGTCGGACGTTACCATGATGCAATGGAAAAAATGGAATTCAATACAGCGTTGGCTGAAATCTGGGTGCTGATTTCTCGTGCAAATAAATACATTGATGAAACAGAACCATGGGTATTAGCAAAAGACGAAGAAAAGAAAGCTGAATTGAATAGTGTCATGATCCATTTAGCTGAATCTTTGCGTATCGCAGCGATATTACTTCAGCCAATCATGACAGAAACGCCAGAGAAGATCTTCAATCAACTAGGATTGGACTCTGAAACAATGAATCTTGAAGGATTACACTTTGGCGAATTTCCTTCAGGAACAAAAGTAGTTGCAAAAGGTACACCAATCTTCCCACGTTTAGATATGGAAGAAGAAGTTGCTTTTATTCAAGAAAAAATGTCTGAAGGTACTCAAACAAACGAAGATACAGTCAAATGGGATCCAGAAGAAACAGAACTTGTTTCAACGAAAGAAAAACAAATCAAATTTGATGTATTTGAAAAAGTAGAACTAAAAGTAGCAGAAGTCATCAACTGCCAAAAAGTAGAAGGGGCAGATAAGTTGCTGCAATTCCGACTAGATGCTGGAGACAGCCAAGACCGTCAAATCTTGTCAGGAATCGCTGAATTTTATCCTGATCCAAGCGAATTGATCGGGAAAAAAGTCGTCATTGTAGCAAATCTGAAACCACGAAAGATGCGTGGACAAATCAGTCAAGGAATGATCCTTTCTGCAGAAGCACCAGATGGCTCTTTACAAGTGATCGAAGCACCAAAATCCATGCCAAATGGCTCAGAAATCGCATAGAAATTCAAAGGGGGTATGACATTAGTTGTGTCATACCCCCTTTTTCCGAAATTTGAGAAGCAAATTTCGTAAATTCCTTCTTATTACTTGAAGCCAATCATATAATACAGAAACAGAGAACTATCCAAAATAAATCCTAGAAAAAAAAGTACGAGCTTCGCTGATTTTTGTTAATTTAGAATAATACTAATAGGATAGGAATCGTAAAAACAGAAAAAAAGCATAATGATAAAGGGTCGGACAGATTTTAATTGATTCATCTGGTACTCTTTTTTATTGTCCTTACATTCATAAAGTTTGAATGCAATGACTTTATTACATCTATATTTATATCTAACAGTAGCGTTGATGTGTTAATTCTAAGTTCTATCACTTTATGTTCAATTAGTTTGTGTTCTTATATGTGTGATTGAAAATATAGATAAAAAAACAATCATCGGCTTTGACTTCGATGATTGTTTTCTTTATTTTGTAAAAATCCTATCACTTGATTTTATGGTAACCTTTTATTTTTGTCTTCAAACGGCTTGGTAAGAGAGCAGTAAGCAATGCAAATGGGATCGAAAAGACATACCAGAAAATCGTACGACCGATACCATAATGTTGATAGAGCTTTGTCAACATCACGTGTAACAAGATCAACCCTAAAAGCAAGGAGCCAGCTATAAACCAAGGATTATCCCAATGCATGACTTCACTAAGTGCCATCACTCCAAAAGGATAGAAATAAAAATAGATCCCGACTAAGGTCATCCGCCAGTTCTTTGTAAATGTTCCGATATTCAATAAAAAGAAAATCGCTGAAAGCAAAATACCGATAGGCGGAAAAAGCCCAACTAAAAAGGAATACAACATCCCCCACAAGATCATCACAGGACCTTTGATCAATGCAACGATTGCGATGAACACAGTCAGCAATATTAGTTTTTGTGATAACGTTGCAACAGTCATTAATCCAAATAAAATTAATGTGAACCAATGCCAACGGGACTGCTGTTGTTCTTTACGGGAAAAATCGACCCGGTTGGATAAATAATCTGCTAATTTTGGATAAGAACGCTTAAAATCCATAAACTGTTCCTCCTTCGTGGAAAAGGTAGGTTTAGTATACGAAAAATAAAAAAGAAATACATCCGTCTTAAGAGGGAGTTTTTCACTGAAAGTGGAGAAAAAAGAATGGTAAATTAAAATATTCTCAGTTATACTGAAAATTATACCAAATTTCAAAGAAGAAAGAGGATGGGAATGAAAGGCAAACTAAAACGAGAAATCAATCTGTTTGGCGCATTAGCTACCGTTATGGGAACCGTGATCGGTGCAGGCGTCTTCTTCAAAACTGCTGCTGTTACTGCTAGTACTCAGTCTACAAGTTTGACATTGCTAGCTTGGCTTTTGGGTGGTTTCTTAACGATCTGTGCTGGATTGACAGTGGCTGAATTAGCTACAGCAATCCCGGAAACTGGTGGAGCTGTAAAATATATTGAAGCTGCGTATGGAAAATTGCCCAGCTTTTTATTAGGATGGGCGCAAAGCTTGATTTATTTTCCTGCTAATATTGCTGCATTATCGATTATCTTTGCGACACAATTGACGAACTTATTACAATTATCTACCGATTATCTTTTGTTGATTGCAGTGATCACCGCTGTTTCTGTGACAGGGTTGAATTTGTTAGGAACAAAAGTCGGTGCTTCTGTACAATCAGTGACGTTGATTGTTAAATTAATACCAATTGCTGTGATTGTCATATGGGGATTATTGACCCCAGGACAAGGAACTGTCCAGTTATTTCCAATCGAAGCTGGAAAAGATGTTACTTTTGTCGAAGGATTGAGCAGTGCGTTGTTAGCAACGTTGTTTGCTTATGACGGCTGGTTAGGTGTCGGTGCAATGGCAGGGGAAATGAAACGGCCGGAAAAAGATTTGCCTAAAGCAATTATTCTTGGTTTGAGTTTTGTAACAGTCGTTTATCTATTGATCAATTTTGTTTTTTTGAAAACTTTGCCGATTGATCATCTTGCCGGTAATTTGAATGCAGCTTCTGAAGCATCAGACGTCATTTTTGGAGGAATCGGTGGAAAGCTGGTCACTATTGGGATCTTGATCTCGGTATACGGTGCATTGAACGGTTATACACTAACTGGGATCCGCGTGCCTTATGCGATGGCTTTAGAAGACGAGCTACCTTTCAGTAAACAGCTGACAAAGCTTTCAAAGAAGTTTACGGTTCCTTATGTTCCTGCGATTTTCCAGTTAGCAGTAGCTTGTATTATGATGAGCCTTGGTTCTTTCGACTTTTTAACAGACATGTTGATTTTTGTGATGTGGCTATTCAGTTTACTGATTTTTATCGGTGTCTTTATTTTAAGAAAAAAAGCGCCGGAATTGCCACGTCCATATAAAGTACCACTTTATCCAATCGTTCCGATTATTGCGATTCTCGGCGCTATTTTCATTTTAGGTATGACGATGATGACGCAAACGAAATTAGCATTGATCGGTATAGGTGTTACCTTGATAGGTATCCCAGTCTATTATCAAAAAAAGAAAAAACGCTCAGAAGAGTAAAATATTTCAACAACAGACAGAAAAAGTACGAACTAGGTCCTCTAGATCTTCGTGCTTTTTCTATTTCAATAAAACAAGTTCTTCTATTTTGATTTTTGCTACTTCTGCAAGTAGTGCTTATGTGCTAAAGTAAGAATGAAAAGGAGAGATAAACATGATATTTGATTCTCATACCCATTTAAATGCTGAACAGTTCAATGAAGATATTCCAGAAACGATTCAGCGAGCACAAGAAATGGGGGTAACGAAAATGGCGGTCGTGGGCTTCGATACGCCAACGATTGAAAAGTCTTTGCAATTAAGCCATGACTATCCAAATATATACAGTATTATCGGCTGGCATCCGACAGAGGCTGGCAGTTATACGAAAGAAATCGAAAATAAATTACAAGAACAATTGACTTTACCAAAGGTTGTAGCATTAGGGGAAATTGGCTTGGATTATCATTGGATGGAAGACCCGAAAGAAGTCCAAGATAAAGTATTTCGCAGACAGATTGCTATCGCAAAAGAAATGAACCTACCAATCAGTATTCATACTAGAGAAGCACTTGAAGACACGTATCAAATCCTAAAAGAAGAAGATGTTCGAGATATCGGTGGAATCATGCATAGTTTCAGTGGTGATTATGAATGGGCAAAACGATTTCTTGACTTAGGGATGCATATTTCATTTAGCGGTGTCGTCACTTTCAAAAAAGCATTAGACGTCCAAGAGGCTGCAGCAAATGTACCAATCGAACGATTACTTGTGGAAACAGATGCCCCTTATCTGGCACCAGTTCCTTTTAGAGGAAAGCGAAATGAACCAGGCTATACTCGTTATACAGTAGAAAAGATTGCTGAACTTCGGAATCTTCCGACAGAAGAAGTGGCTGCCCAAACATGGACAAATGCGCACCGATTATTTGGTCTAAGCGAACATGGATAAGATGAAGATCCAAGAGATTATAGTCGTTGAAGGAAAAGACGATACAAGAAGGCTGCGGGAAGTAGTTGATGCAGATACGATAGAAACAATAGGGTCTGCAATCAATGAAGAGATCCTGATGCAAATTGAACATGCCCAAGAGACTCGTGGGGTGATCGTTTTTACCGATCCTGATTTTTCAGGAGAAAAAATAAGAAAAATCATTATGGAAGCTGTTCCTCAGGCAAAACATGCTTTTTTGCCGCGCACACAAGCTAAACCAAAGAAAAAGGGAAGCCTTGGTGTTGAGCATGCAAGTAATGCTGCTATTTTAGAAGCATTGAAAAAGGTCGTGACGCCAGACATTTCCCAAACGGCTGTTTCTGAAATCACTAGACAAGACCTTTTAGACTATGGTTTAATAGCTGGGGCACAAGCAAAAGAAAAACGAGAAAAACTAGGTGACGAGTTGCGCATCGGTTACACGAACGGCAAACAATTGGAAAAACGTTTGAAGATGTTTCGTATTACGCCGAAAGAACTCGCCCAAGCAATGAAAATAGTGGAGGAACAACATGAGTGAATATCGTGAAATTGCGACACCCTCTAGAACAAAAGAGATTTTATTGAAACATGGTTTTTCATTTAAAAAAAGTTTAGGACAAAATTTTCTGACTGAACCAAATATTTTAAGGAAAATCGTAGAAACTGCGCAAATAGATGAACATACGAACGTGATCGAAGTTGGACCAGGAATCGGTGCATTGACGGAACAATTAGCCAAGCATGCAAAACAAGTCGTAGCATTTGAGATCGATGATCGTTTGATCCCTGTATTGGCTGATACGATGCAACCCTATGACAATGTGACTATTGTACATCAAGATATTTTAAAGACCGATTTGTCAACAGCTGTTAGAGAAACATTTCATGAGGAGCTTCCGTTAAAAGTCGTAGCGAATTTACCTTACTATATTACGACACCGATCATGATGCATTTTCTTGAATCAGATTTGGTTGTGGATGAACTAGTCGTCATGATGCAAAAAGAAGTAGCTGATCGTATCTCTGCTGAACCAGGAACGAAAGCTTATGGTTCATTATCGATTGCTGTTCAATATTATATGGAAGCCAGTTTAGCATTCATCGTACCAAAAACAGTATTTGTCCCTCAGCCAAATGTAGATTCAGCGATTTTGAAACTGACAAGAAGAGATATACCGGCAGTCGAAGTGACAGACGAAAAAGCATTTTTCCGATTGACAAAAGCGGCATTTCAGCAAAGAAGAAAAACGCTTTGGAATAACTTGCAGCATTCGTATGGCAAAGATGACCAGACAAAAGCATGGTTATCAAAAAGCTTGGAAACAGCTGGAATCGATCCAAAACGTCGTGGAGAGACTTTGTCATTACAAGAATTTGCTGCATTAAGCAATGCGATGTCAGAAAATATGCAGTAAAAAAAGAGGTTGTGACAGAAGTTGTGAAAAAGCTGTCCTGCATCAAGTAATAAGAACAACCAAACAAAAATAGTTCCTCATGTTTTTCGTTTGTTTGGGCTTATTACCGCAGATGCAAGCTTTTGAACACCGTTTAAGAAAGAGGTTGTGGGCCTGCCGTTTAACTCTAAGTCACAAGGAACAATTTCAAAAAACAGCTTCTCATGTTTTTGAGTTAGTTGGTCTTATTACTTGATGCAAGCTTTTGACCACTATTATGCCGAACAAGGAGACGTGACACAAATGTTGTCACATCTCCTATTTTTGTTTCTTGATCAAAAAATTCTTATACTTGATACTCACACTCATTTTGTATGGATTTAGAAAAGAATATGTGTCTTGACAGTTATTAGTAAGTGAGTTATACTAAGTCGACATTTATGTGTCAAGACATATTAGGGGAGAGAAAAAATGAGAAAAAATTCAGTTCGAAAACTAACGATTTCTGCTTTATTGATTGGGATGGGGGTCATTATCCCAATGGTCATGCCTAAAATCATGATTCCACCAGCTTCCTTTACTTTGGCGTCTCATGTGCCATTATTTATTGCGATGTTTTTTACACCAGGAGTTGCAGTGGCTGTTGCGCTAGGTACGACATTTGGTTTCTTTTTAACAACGCCGGTTATCATCGCATTGCGAGCATTGTCACATCTTGTGTTTGCGTTGATTGGGGCTTGGTACTTGCAAAAGCATCCGAGTATCGTTTTAAAAAATGGACAGTTTACTTTTGCTAATTGGCGTTTCCAAGGGTTCAATTTTGTGATCGGTGTGATTCATTCTTTAGCAGAAATGCTAGTAGTCAGCATCTTTTACTTTATTGGTAATATGCCTGAAACATATTATTCTCAAGGATATTTTTATACAGTATTCATCTTGATGGGGATTGGTGGGCTCATCCACAGTTTAGTTGATTATAATATTGCTTATTTTATAGCAGGAACACTCAGCAAATATTTTGATATCCCCGTATTTACGGCAGCAAAAAAAGAAAATCGGAAAGAGTCGATTCAAGGGTACGCGAAGAAAACGACATATTAGACATGATCTCTCAAAAAAAACTCTCATCTAGTAATGGATAATAAATCCTCTAAGATGAGAGTTTTTTGTCCTAAAAAGAGCTGCACCAACATCTTCTGGCACAGCTCTAACAGGGGGCAATTTATGGAAGTTTGATGACTTGTTCTGTTTCTTTATCAAAGAAGTGGCCTTTGCTGATATTGAAGGCAAGGTCGACTATTTCGCCTGGTTTATGGAAATCTCTTGCATCTACTTTTGAGATGAACTCAGTAGAACCAGTTTTTGTGTAAAGCATCGTTTCAGCTCCAAGTAATTCGGAAACGACAACTTCTGATTTGACTACGGCTTCAGGTGAAGCTTCAAGGGCTACTTGTTCACTGTGGATGTCTTCTGGACGAATACCGAAGATAACTTCTTTTCCTTCATAACCTTTTTCAACTAATACTTTGTTTTTCCCTTCAGGAATACGAAGCTTAAGCCCATGTCCATCTGTGATAACACCATTTTTCAATGTCACATTAAAGAAATTCATGGCAGGAGATCCAATAAAGCCGGCAACGAACATATTGACGGGTGTATCATAAACTTCTTTCGGTGTACCGATTTGTTGGATAAATCCGTCTTTCATGATAACGATTCGGTCAGCCATAGTCATCGCTTCTGTCTGATCGTGAGTAACATAGATGGTCGTTGTTTCAAGACGCTGGTGAAGTTTGGCAATCTCAGCACGCATAGCTACACGTAATTTAGCATCTAAATTTGATAATGGCTCATCCATTAAGAAGACTTTTGCATCCCGAACGATTGCCCGTCCCAATGCCACACGTTGGCGTTGTCCACCAGATAAAGCAGCTGGTTTTCGTTTCAAGTATTCTGTCAGACCTAAGATCTCTGCTGCATTGTCCACACGTTTTTTGATGTCTGCTTTATCATATTTACGTAATTTCAAGCCAAAAGCCATATTATCAAAAACAGTCATATGAGGATACAATGCGTAGTTTTGGAAAACCATGGCAATATCACGGTCTTTAGGTGCCACGTCATTCATGACTTTTCCGCCGATATTTAGTTCTCCTTCAGAGATATCTTCCAGTCCCGCGATCATTCGCAAAGTAGTTGACTTTCCACAACCGGAAGGACCAACAAAAACGATAAATTCACGGTCTTTGATTGATAGATTAAAATCAGTTACAGAATAATTTTCTGCATTGTCATATTTTTTATATACGTTTTTCAGAGCCATTTCTACCATAATACGTTCCACACTTTCTTTTTTAGTTTTATTAACTATTTAAAGTATAAATGAAAGCGTTAACTAACTTCAATGTCATGTTGAACAAGAATTTTTTCTTTTTTTTGTCAATGTGCTAGTTTTAAGCTTTAATAAATATCCATAAGAAATAAAAACTGATACACTGGAGTAAATAAGTATGTTAACAATATCAAAAGGAGTGTCTCTTATGAAAATCGCTTTGATCGCTCATGACCGAAAAAAACCTATGATGGTGAAATTAGCAACAGCGTATAAAACAATATTGGAAAAACATGAACTTTTTGCTACCGGGACGACTGGGCAGAGGATCACGGAAGCAACCGGCTTGCCGATCCATCGGTTTAAATCCGGACCGTTAGGCGGGGATCAGCAAATTGGAGCCATGATTTCGGAGGATCAGTTAGATTTGGTGATTTTTCTTCGAGACCCGCTGGCTGCACAGCCCCATGAACCAGATGTAACAGCACTTATCCGTTTATCTGATGTCTATGAGATTCCGTTAGCTACGAATATCGGAACAGCTGAGGTGCTACTAAGAGGACTGGAAGCCGGCTTCCTAGATTTTCGAAGAATCGTCCATGAAATAGACAAGCGTCCACTTTCATTTTGATGGATAAGTGTATGGAAAAATAACGTTTAATGTTCGCCTATATTTAGCTATAAAAGCTAAACAAACTGATAATATGCGGTATAATACGAACGTATTGGATAATATAAACAATAATATTAGTTTTTCGTATTTGCAGTAAATGTGAAAATATGCTATAGTTTCTGTGGGAAAAGATCCCAAAAATAATACAGAGTAGAAAATAAAGCGTTAAGTGCTAAGAGGATGGGATGTTGCCTCTTGGACGAAGGACGTAATGTTCGCGGTTTTATTTTCGCATTCGCTGCATGATACGATGTAGCAGCTCTTAAAGGAGATGCTAAAAATGAAGAAACACCGGTTAGACGCACGTATGATTGCTATTATGGGCTTATTGATTGCATTGATGGTCACTTTGTCCCGACTGGTAGCAATCGAGACCCCATTTATTAAAATCAGTGTCACATTTATTCCACAAGTGATCATGGGCATTCTTTTTGGTCCTTTTTGGTCAGGGATAGGCGCAGTTTTAGCTGATTTAGTAGGAATGGCCCTCTTCTCGAAATCTGCATTCTTTATTGGATTTACATTGAATGCATTTATTGAAGGAGCAATCTACGGATTCTTTTTCTATCGAAAAGAGATCACTTGGAAAAATGCCATTCTGGCTACGCTTAGTGTCACGCTGATCATCAACTTATTTTTGACACCATTATGGCTTGCGTTGATGTACCATGTGCCATTGTTCAGCTGGGTCGTTTGGGCGCCCCGCCTGTTAAAAACAGTAATATGGATACCGATTCAATCAATTGCCATTTATTACGTAGGACGTAGTATTCCTTACAAAAAAATTTTAAGAAGTTTAGCGATCCACGCTAAATAAAAAACAAGCAGTCTTCCCATCCCAGAAGACTGCTTGTTTTTATTGTGCTGTGAATTGTGCTTGATAGAGCCGTCGGTAATAACCATCTTTTTGAAGCAGCTCATCATGGGTGCCCATTTCGACAATGGCTCCCTGATCCATCACTAATATCTGGTCCGCATTTTTGATTGTGGACAGGCGATGGGCAATAACAAAACTGGTTTTTCCTTCCATCATTGCTAAGAAGGCTTGTTGGATTTTTTTCTCTGTCAATGTATCGACTGAGCTGGTAGCTTCATCTAAGATCAACATAGGGGGATTACTGATCATCGTTCGAGCAATCGTCAACAGTTGGCGTTGTCCATCTGATATCTTTAACCCTTGACCGCCAATCTTAGTATCTAATTTTTCCGGCAAACGTTCTACAAATTCATACATATAAGAGGCTTTTAGGGCATCATTGATTTCTGCGTCACTTGCTTCCGGATTCCCAAAACGAAGATTTTCTCGCAATGTACTGTCAAATAGCCAAGTATCTTGTAACACCATTCCAAAACTTTTACGTAATGTATCACGTTGGATAGAGCGGATGTCATGGTCATCGACTGTAATTGTTCCTTTTGTTGTGTCATAAAAACGCATCAGCAAATTAACAAGTGTGGATTTTCCGGCCCCTGTTTTTCCTACTATAGCAATGGTTTGACCTGGATAAGCAGTAAAATTGAAATCTTCGATCAAACGCTGTTTGGGGTCATAAGAAAAAGAAACATGATCAAAAGAGACTTTTCCTTTGATATTTTTGGGTTCCAAGGCATAGGCATCTGGCAAATCAGGCTTTTCTTCTGGTTGATCGATCAAATCAAATGCTCGTTCTAGACCAGAAAAAGCGGTTTGCAGTTGTGTCGTGATTCCAGAAAGTTCGATAAATGGTTTAGAAAACTGACTTGAGTAGATCGTAAAGCTGGAAATCACACCAACAGTGATTGACGAACCACTCTTCAATGCCAATAGGCCGCCAACTAAACCAATCGATAAATAAGCAAGGTGATCTACAAAACGAGAAGACGGGTTTGTCAAGGAAGAAGAAAATTGTGCCCGTTGTCCTTTTTCATATAGATCAGCATTTAGCAGTTCAAATTGCTGTTGACTAGCTTCTTCTTGCTGAAAAGCTTTCACGATTTTCTGGTTACCGATTCGTTCGGTCACAAAGCCCGAGATATCCCCAATAATCCTTTGCTGTCTATCGAAATTTGTTTGTGAAGCGCGAGCAACGATCCAACTCACAAGGAAAATAATCGGTGTGGAACAAAGAACGACCAATGTCAGAAGTGGACTTAGACGCATCATAAAAATAAACGAAAGAATGATGATTGCCACTCCAGAAAATAATTGATTGAAGGTCGCAGAAATTGCAATGGAAATATTGTCCATATCATTTGTAAATCGACTGACGATATTTCCGTGGGAGTTTTGATCATAATAACGAAGTGGCAATCGATTCAGATGAGCAAATGCATCTTTTCTTAATTTTGCAACGGATAAGTAAGCTAACCGATTGCTTAACACTTGGATGAGCCATTGACTGACTACGTTGATTAAAACGATACCACCGAATAGAATAAGTAAATGGAACAGTCGATTGAAGCGGACCTGTCCTTCTCCAATCATTTGATCGATACTTTGACCAATTTGTAACGTCATCACAACTGTTGCAATCCCATTGATGATTCCTAGTAGCACAGCTAGCCAAATGTCTTTTGCATAGGCAGTAAGGTAAGGAATGAATCGGCGGAGCGTCTGCAAGGATAATTTTTTTACTTTCATAACTATTCTTCCTCCTGTGATGCGACGATTTCCTGATATTCTGCTGATTGAGCAAGTAATTCTTCATGGGTACCCTGAGCAGCAATCTTACCTTGATCCATCACTAAGATATGATGTGCTTCTTGAATAGAGCGGACACGTTGGGAGATAATAATCACTGTACTGCCAAGATAAGTCTGTAGCGCCTTACGCAAATCCAAGTCTGTTTGATAATCCAACGCACTTAAAGAGTCATCTAAAATCAGTAATGCTGGCTTGGCAATCAAAGCTCTTGCAATCGTCAGTCGCTGTTTTTGTCCGCCAGAGAAATTTTTCCCATTTTCCATGACTTTTGTATCTAAACCATTTGGAAGCTGACGGACAAATTCTTCTGCCTGAGCGATTTTCAGAGCTTCCCAACATTCTTTTTCTGTGGCGTCTTTCTTACCCCATTGAAGGTTTTCACGAATAGTCCCGGTAAATAGTACAGAAGTTTGGGGAACAAGAGCAATTTGCTGACGGAGATGATCCAGCTGCCAAGAACGAACATCCATTCCGTCCATTATAACTGTACCGGAACTGACATCATAGAAACGCGGAATCAATTGTGTCAAAGTCGTTTTCCCGCTTCCGGTTGGACCAATGATTCCAAGGACTGTATTTCGCTTCAGCTGAAATGTAATATTTTGGAGAGAAAGACCAGAATCAGGAGTATAACGGAAGTCAACATGGTCAAAAGCGATAATTGCTTCAGAAGAAAAATCGGGAGTAGTACTGACCTCAGCTTCAAGAATCGAATTTTCTGTGTCTAGCACCTCTTTCACCCGATTTCCTGAAGCTTCGGCACGTGTGAAGATCACGACGAGGTTTGAAACAACGATCAGTGCCAAAAGCATTTGATTCATATAATTGATCAAAGCAAGAACTTGTCCTTGTTGCAAGCTACCAATATTTACTTTGATCCCGCCAACTGTCAGCAAACAGATGATCCCGACATTCATGATCAAGGTTGTAGCAGGTGATAATAGGGCAGAGATATTGGAAACACGTAAATAATTGTTCGCTAGATCATTTGTGCTTTTATCGAACTTCTCTGTTTCTTTTTTTGTCTGCGCAAATGCGCGGATGACACGAACACCGCTAAGATTCTGACTAACGTGTTCATTGAGCTGATCTAGTTTTTCTTGCACTTTTTGGTAGAGAGGAACGGTTTTTTTGATGATAAAAAATAAAATGATTGAGAAAATAGGCAATAATGCTAAGAAAAACAGACCTACTTCCCAGTCGATCACAAAAGCCATGACCACTGACCCGATACTTAAAAACGGTGCTCTGATCAATAAACGAATGACCATTGCTAAAGCTAGCTGAAGCTGATTGATGTCGTTTGTCATTCGGGTGATCAAGGTATCTGTTCCAAAATGATTCAACTCGTTGTGAGAGAAAGTATTGATTTTTTTGATTAGCTGATTACGTAACTCTGTACCAAATCCTTGTGAAGCTACTGAAGCATAGTATTGGCAAATGATAGCACAAATCAGACCAATCACAGACATAGCGACCATCCATAAGCCCATTTCAATGATTTTTCCTCGGTCATTCATTTTTAGTCCATTATCGATCAAGGAAGCCATCATTAAAGGCAGGACAAGTTCGAAGACAGCTTCAAGAAATTTGAAGAACGGGCCCAAAATGATTTGCTTACGATAGTCTTTTGCATAACGTAATAACTGAATCATATGATTCCTCCTATTATTTATTTGTCCACAATTGAAAAAACAAGTACTACCACATTGTAGCTTAGGAAATTTAGAATGAAAAGAGAACAAGCCTTTTCATAAATGAAAGTTTTATTATGAAGAAGCTTTAGAAATTGAATAGACTATTTTTTTTAAAAAAAAGAAAATGAGAAAACATGCCAGTCTCTTCATTCATAGGAACGTCTATTTTACTTAATTTTTCTATAAATGAATTCTGCATAAAAAATATATCAAGTAAATGTTTATAGATGAAACTCTATTTACTTCTTTTTTAATTTGTTCTTGCAATCTTTTTTGCTACGTAATTTTTGTAAAAAAGTGGGTTGAGAGAAATCTAATTGATTTTCAAAGAAGGAGTATGAAAATGAGAAAAATATTTATTCGTTTATTGTGGGTACTATCTTAGAGGAATAAATAATAGTGGAGAAAACTATGGTTTGGCGCAGATTCTATCAGGTTTGATGGAACGAAGACAACCTCCCGACATCAAGTCAAAAGCTACTTGAGATTTTGATCTGAAAATAAAAAAAGAAAACAAGGTAGGAACATCAATGTTTCTACCTTGTTTTCGTAATCAATGGGAAAAAACTAAGAGTGGTGTACGTAATCAATAAAAAGAATGGTGACAACAGTACCTCTTTACTCTCTGAAAGCATCATAACTCGTTTTTCCTCATTATGCCAATAAATTGTTGTTATACCACATATAAGGATTTGTAATAGCTAAAAACAGACAGGAAAGTTGAAATCTGTGAATCTTATTTTGTATGGAAGGATTTATAGAACGCAAAAATCAAGATAAAGATGAATAAAAATCCTGTTTCGGCTATATATTGCGTATCTACGCCAATAAAACGAGTTTGTTCTGTCATAGCCATATAAAGCAAAGGCAAAAATACAACTACAGCGAGATAAGATCCGATGATTTCTCGAAAAGTTTTCCAGGAAGTATGTTTCCTGTTTTTATATTTATCCGATTTCATTGAATAGTCATAGCCTCCTTATTCTTTCATATGTTGAAATTCCAGTATAAAAACTGGAAGGAACTGTACGTTTTTTAGAATAAAAATTATAAGGGATAAGTAGGCTGCTGTCTATAATAAGATATATTTTTCAATTCTTTATTAAAGATTTTATTGACAAAATGAATCCGTTTTCTATGATGGAGGAGGGGTGAATAAGTTGTTGAAGAAGGAAATTTTATGTTACTTAGAGAACCAGACAGCCTTTTTCGATTTAGAACATATGAACGAGGTCTTTACAGCACAAAGGTTAGCTGATCATTTTGGGGTAAAAAGAAACACAGTCAGTCATTATTTGAACCAGTTAAATGATGAGCAACTACTAGTCAAAATCAATTCTCGACCAGTGATTTATTTCCACAAAGAAGCTTTTGAAAAACAATTTTTTAAGTTACGCACGAATTTTTATTTTTCTATCGATGATCTCAAAGAGGAACAGCCTTTTTTCGCGCAACCAAAAGACTTATTCTCTTTTATGATCGGATACGACGCCAGTTTGAAAGAAAGTATCGAACAAATCAAAACAACTCTTTACTATCCAGATGGCGGATTACCACTTTTGATTACAGGCGAAAGTGGCACAGGTAAAAGTTATTTAGTTAATTTGGTCTATCAGTATTGTCTGCTTCATGATCTGCTAGAAGATTCTGCACCATTCATCACTTTTAATTGTGCACAATATGCAGATAATCCTGAACTTTTGACTAGCAATTTGTTTGGACATGTTAAGGGAGCGTACACTGGTGCAGAAGAAAATAAAAAAGGGGCTTTTGAAGCAGCAGATGGTGGGATCTTGTTTTTAGACGAGGTACATCGCTTAACACCAGAAGGTCAGGAAAAACTGTTCACCTATCTTGATCAAGGTGTGATTTATCGTATGGGAGAACCTAATTTGTCACGCCGGATCAAAACACGTCTCTTTTTTGCTACGACTGAAGAGATTACTAGTCATTTCTTAACAACTTTCATTCGAAGAATACCTATCCGAATCGAACTACCTGCACTTAATCAGCGTAGTCGTAATGAACGGCTAGAACTGATTTACTCTTTTTTTCTCGAAGAACAAAGAAAAATGGGGAGCCCTTTGTCAGTCAGTGGACCAGCTTTGTCACTTTTAACAAGTCAGAAATTATCCGGAAACATAGGAGAGCTGAAAAATATCGTCAAAGTTTCAGCAGCAAAAGCATATGCTGAACAGCGTGAACAGCCTGAAATCCATGTCACGATCCATCATTTGCAAAAAGAACTACTTGCGCAGCCTATTACTAAAAATACAGCACAGCAAGGAATCTATATTACGCAAGACCAGACCTTAGAGCAATTAATGGAGAAGCAACAGCCTGAACAGCAACGAATCGTTAAAAGTTTTGAGCAAATCCTACTTGATTTCAAGAAAAATAACTGTCTGCTATATTCTTGCGAAGGAAAATTAAAGCAAGAAGTGATTCAATTATTTGATTTTTTGCTGTTTGAGACCAGTAGACAAGAAAAACACGAGCTGCTGGTTTATTGGACACAATCTATCCGAGAGACCTTTCGACAAATGGAAACTGCCTATCAAATCAAATTCGATGGAAACAGTGTCTATGCCTTGAGTTACTATCTCTATCAGCGAAGCACTATCAAATGGTTACCGGAAGAACATGATATTATCCAACTAATCAAAGAATTAGAACAACAAGTTTCTCAGTCTTATCCATCTAGTTATCACTATGTCCAACGAATTCTGGAATTAAGTAAGATCAAATTAGATATTGAAGACACAAGTATGGATCGGATTTTACTGACGATCTATCTAAAAAAAGCGAAATGGTCAAAAGAAAAACGACTGCCAAAAGCGATGATTGCTGCTCACGGTTATGCAACTGCTAGCAGTATGGCAAATGTAGTAAATCGTTTATTACAAGAGGATCTATTTGAATCATTTGATATGCCACTAGATGTCACACCACAGCAGATTGCTTCAGAAATCCTTGATTATTGCGAAAACAGCGATGTTTCAAATGGATTGATCATATTAGTAGACATGGGATCTCTGAAAGAAATCCATCAGTTTTTTAAAAAACAGTTATCCGTACCGCTTTTGATTTTGAATAATGTGACGACACCTTTAGCAATCACAGTAGGGGAATGCCTGCAAAAAAATGTATCATTAGAAGAGATAGCAGAAGAGACTGTTCGACAGATCCAGCCAGAATGGCGACTGCTCTATCCAGAGGAAAACAAACCCAAAGCACTCATTACTACTTGCTTCACTGGAATCGGTACGGCGGTTCACTTAAGTGAACTGCTAGAAAAAAGCTTACCTACGGCTTGTCAGTTGAAAATCATCCCATATGAATATCAGCAATTAAAAGATAAGAAAAACAGTGACCCATTATTTTCCATATACGAAGTCGTAGGAATGATTGGCACCACAGATCCTGATATCACCAATATCAACTATCTTTCATTAGAAGACCTCATCTCGGGGGAAAAGATGTCTGTACTAGCTGAATGGTTGGACACTACTATGAATGCTTCAGAGAAGGAAATATTCAATCAGCGCATCATTCGTAATTTTTCATTGGAAAAAGTACTGGATTCCGTGACTATTCTAGATACAGAGAAGGTGATGGGAGAAATCGATCATTTTATGAGAGAATTAGAGGTGCAGTTGAATCGAAGCATCAGCAATCCCAAAAAATTAGCGTTGTATGTCCATGTGAGCTGTCTCATTGAACGATTGATCCGACAAATGCCAATCGAAACCTATCAAGGATTAGAGAAATGGAAGCAGTGTCAAAAAGAAGGGTTATCTGCTATTAAATCTGCTTTTAGTGTCATTGAAGAGCACTATAGTGTCATGATCCCCAATTCTGAGATTGCCTATATCTATGATATTTTGAGTGAAGATACAGAGTTTCTCTCAACAGAAGAAGAATTTTGAACATAAGCAAGTTGTTGCCACTAATTTTGGCATGCAACTTGCTTATTAGTATGTGTAAGTGAAAAGAGGAGATGAAAAAGTGGATAGAGAAATTATCTTAGCTTCCCATGGAAAATTTGCTTCAGGAATATTAGATTCATTAGAGCTGATCTATGGGAAAAATCATTCTATTACTGTATTGGATTGCTATACTGATGAGAATTTTGATTTAGCGGAAACAGTAAGCCAGCTTTTTATGAGGTACAAAGATAAAGAAATCATTGTTCTGACGGATCTTTTTGGCGGAAGTGTCAACAACGAATTCTTACAATATATCAATCAGGATCATGTCTATCTCGTTGCCGGATTGAATTTGCCACTATTGATTGAGCTAGTATCTCAGTTGGACGCTGAAGTAGAGACAACTGTTTTGATCCAGCAGGTGCTAACTGATTCAAAAAAAATGATCCAGTTTTGTAACGAGCGGCTCCATCAGAAAATAGAAGAAGACGAATTTTAGGAGGAAGAAAAATGATTGTATTGACAAGAGTCGACCATCGGTTATTACACGGACAAGTAGCTTTTTCATGGACACAAACAATAGGCGCAGACTGTATTTTGATTGCTAATGATGATGTACCTACGAATGAGATACGAAAGACAACGATCAAATTAGCCAAGCCACAAGGAGTCAAACTAGTGATCAAATCAATTGATGACTCGATTGCCGCGTTGAAAAGCGGGGTGACAGATAAATATAAGTTATTCATCGTAGTGGAATCGATTGAGGATGCATATAAGCTGGCAGAAGCGTATCCAGAAATCAAAACCATCAACTTAGGAGGGATCAAGGCAAAACCTGGTACTCGCAGCATCGGAAAAGCGGTAAATATTTTACCAGAAGAGGAGGAACGATTGAAACGATTGATTGACAAACAAATAGAAGTAGAGATCCGTCAAGTACCAGCAGATAAAAAAGTGGATGTAAGGGAAGTTTTGTAAGAAAGGAAGAACCTCAATGATTGTACAAGCAGTCTTATTAGGAATTGTTGCATTTGTCGCACAATCAGAATATGCACTAGGGACATCGTTGCTTTCTCGTCCGATTGTGACGGGGCTGTTTACAGGAATCGTGTTAGGTGATGTAAAAACTGGGATCATTATGGGCGCAACTTTAGAGTTAGCATTTATCGGATCGTTCTCAGTAGGTGCTTCGATTCCACCTGATGTTGTGACCGGTGGGATTTTAGGGACGGCTTTTGCTATTACAGCTGGAGCCGGTACAGAAACCGCGCTTTTACTAGGGTTGCCGATTGCTACGTTGACATTGATATTGAAAAATATTTACTTAGGGCTTTTGATTCCAATTATGAACCACAAAGCAGACAGTTATGCAGAAGAAGGAAATTATAAAGGAGTTGAGCATATGCATTTGCTTGCCGGTATCGGTCTTTCCTTGATGCTTGGTGTTGTGGTAATGGTTTCTTATATGGTGGGAAGCAATACGATCGGAAATCTATTAAATATGATTCCTGACTTCGTTCAAAAGGGGTTGTCAGTAGCTACAGGGTTGATTCCAGCTCTTGGTTTTGCGATGCTTGCTCGTTTGCTGATCAACAAACAAGTTGCACCATATTTTTTCTTAGGTTTTGCTATAGCTTCTTACTTAGAGATTCCTGTGACCGGAGTAGCTATTTTTGGTGCGATTTTAGCAGTTGTGGTAGTCAATATTATGAATGTTCGTCAACTGCCACTTCAAACAACTGCAGGGGAGGTAGAAGAAGATGAAGAATTCTGAGATCAAAAACAGCAAAATAACGAAAAAAGAGCTAAATCACGTATTTTGGCGTTCTTTTCAAATGGAGTTTTCTTGGAATTATGAACGTCAGATGAATATGGCTTATGTTTATGCAATGATTCCGATTTTGAAAAAGTTATATCAGTCGAAAGAAGAAATGGCAGCAGCTTTGAAACGGCATCTAGAGTTTTTCAACACGACCCCACATATCGTTACACTGATTTTAGGAATCACGGCTGCAATGGAGGAAGAAAATAAGGATGATCCTGAATTTGATGTGACCGCGATCGATAGTATCAAAACATCTTTGATGGGACCTCTTGCAGGGTTAGGAGATTCTTTCTTTTGGGGAACTTTGCGATTGATTGCCACAGGTGTGGGTACCTCTTTAGCCATGCAAGGAAATATTTTAGGCCCTATCTTGTTCATTTTGATTTTCAATATTCCGCACATTCTGTTTCGCTATCTAGCAACAGGTTGGGGATATCGCTTAGGAACGGGTTTTTTGAAAAAGATCCAGGCAAACGGTATGATGGAAAGTTTGACATTAGGCGCGTCTATTATTGGGCTGATGGTCGTTGGAGCAATGACTGCCACGATGATCACCATCAATATTCCTTTAAAAATCGGTTCAGGAGAAAATGCTGTGACTGTTCAAAGTATTTTTGATGATATCGTTCCAAATATCTTATGTCTTGGAGCATTTGGCATAGTGTTTTATCTATTGAAGAAAGAAATGAAACCATTAACGATCTTGATCGGACTAGCTTTCTTTGGAATTTTTGGTTCGTGGATAGGGATTTTTTAAAAAAGGAGCAGAGAAAATGTTTACGATGCAAGATTATATCTATGAAGAAAAGGAAGTACTAAGTACGATCTTGAAAAAGAATGATTTTTCGACAAGAGAACATATGAAAAAAACAGTGAATTTACTGATCTTAGCAACGGGTTCATCTTATAACGCTTGTTTAGCAGCGAAGCCAGCATTGGAATCTTATGGTGATCTTACTGTCGATATTCAAGAACCTTTTTATTTTACCCATTATGGAAAACTTTCTCCTTCAATCGATACTGTGATTGCTGTGTCACAAAGCGGGAAAAGTGCTTCTACTGTTGAAGCAGTAAAAATGATACAAAAACAAGGGTTACCTGTTGTTGCTATCACAAATGACGTGCAAAGTCCACTTGCTTTAGAAGCTGCACAAATTATTGATTTAGGTGCCGGGGTAGAATCAGTAGGCTTCGTTACAAAAGGCTATTCTGCGACTGTTTTACAGTTACTACTCTTAGGGATAGGAATTGGAATAAGTAAAAATAAAATCAGCAAAAAAATAGAACAAGACTACATGCAACAGTTGCACAAAATAATCAACCATTTACCAGCGATTATTCAAAAAACGGAAGAATTTTTTGATGGATATCAAAGTTTATTTCGTTTAGCACAGCGTTTCGTCACCATTGGATATGGCCCAAACTGGGGAACAGCTAAAGAAGCAGAGACGAAATTGACTGAAACAATCCGCGTTCCGTCACAAGGATTTGAGTTAGAAGCTTATATGCACGGCCCATACCTGGAGGCAGATGCTTCGCATTTGCTATTCTTTATTGAAGGGGAAAGTGTAAATAAGGAACGTTCGCAAAAGTTGCAAAGATATATGAGTCGGTACGTTGGAGAGACTCTCACCATTACCACAAAAAAAGCAAGAAACGAGAAAACACTTGGATTAGCAATAGAATGTGATGAATATCTGTCTGTATTAGCGCTTGTCGTTCCGTTTCAACTATTCGCTTATAAAACCGCAGTAGCTAAAGGTATTGACTTGAACAAAAAGATTTTTGAAGACTTTGATACAGTCTTGAAAAGTAAATTATAAGAGGTGGAAATCATGCTGAAATTCAATGAAGAAGAACAAATCAAAGCAATAAAAGGCGCACTAGCTTTACGTCCGCAAGTAGAAGAAATCATCGATAAACTTTATGCGGAAAAATTTGACGCTGTCTATTATCTAGGAATCGGTGGAACGTATGCTTCCTCGATGCAAGCTGTCACTTATATGAATGGGAAAAGCAACTTGCCTGTCTTTGTACAGCATGCTGCAGAATATTACACTACTGGAAACAAAAGATTAACAAAAGATTCTATCGTTATTTTGTCCTCTGTTACCGGTACAACTCAAGAAGTAGTGAAAGCAGTAGAAGAAATCAAGAAAGTAGGAGCGACACTGATTGGATTTATCGATAAAGCGAACAGTAAGTTGTCTCAGCTATGCGATTTTGTGGTCACTTATCCAGCTCCTGGAACAGAACAAATCAAATTTTTTATGGCAGCAGATCGATTGATGTATTTGAATGGAGAATTCGAAGATTATTCAGAATACTATGAACAGCTCGAACGTTATTTACCAACAGGGTTAGTGGAAGCAGAGAAAAAAGCAGATGCATTTGGCTTATTATTTGCAGAAAAACATCGACGTGATAGCATGCATTATTTTATCGGAGCAGGGAATCAATGGGGAGCTGTTTATTCATATGCCATGTGTTACTGGGAAGAACAAAGCTGGCTTCCATCGAAATCTATCCATGCTGCCGAGTTTCTTCACGGGACGTTAGAGATCGTAGAAGAAACAACCCCAGTCACATTATTTTTAGGCGAAGATGAACAGAGAGTGTTATCTGAACGTGTGGCTAAACTTTTGCCAAAAATTTGCAGCAATTATACATTGATAGACACAAAAGACTATCCAGTAGAAGGTATCAGTGAAAAATATCGCGGACGTGTTTTGTCTTTCTTATTGATGCATGTAGTGACACAACGCATCGATGCTCATGTGGAGCAGTTGAACTGCCATCCATTAGAGATACGCCGCTACTATCGTCAGTTTGATTATTAGGATAGACTGGATAAAAAGAATATAAAAAATAAAGAGAGCAGCGATAACTGCTCCCTTTATTTTTTTAAAATATTGGCATCAATTACGTTATAAAACACATTTTTTGCATTATCTACAGTTCAACTTATAATCTGTTTAATGGGACATGTGGGTGCCAACCATTTTTTGTTATGCAATAGTACTATTTTGTTGTTGCATGGATCCGTAGTAAAAGTCCAAGTACAACGAGTTGCGCCAGTTTACATAGCGTTTTGTATCCAGAATGTTGACTAAAACAAAAGTTCCTATGTCAACCGTCAACAGAGACAATCTGTCCGTTGCAGGACCTGACAGATTTAGAAATGTTCAATCTGTCTCTTATGTATTTTAAATCAATACTCACTAGGAGAAGTTTCCTAACCTCCTAATAGTAATGCTGGTAGTAACATTGTCAAAACTGCTTCCTCTTAGGAACAAGCAAAGCATAACGAGTGTAAAAATAAAATGTAGACTATTGTAACATATCATTGATTATTTCAAGTAAAAACGATAAAAGAAGTAAACAAACACTTAAAAACAATGGAAATTAGTCCCAACTTTAAGAAATGTATACTATAATGGAAATTATCAATTATTTATTTGGAGGAATATCCATGAAACAAAAAATCGCAGTTCTTGGTCCTGGATCTTGGGGCACTGCTTTAGCACAAACATTGGCAGAAAACGGGCATGATGTCCGTATTTGGGGAAATGTACCTGAACAGATTGATGAAATCAATAAGTATCATACAAATCAGCATTTTTTACCTGATTTGACGATCCCAGAATCGATTATCGGATATAAAGAATTGGCAGAAGCAGTGGATAACGCAGATGCTATTTTATTTGTTGTTCCAACAAAAGCGATTCGTTCAGTCGCACAGGAACTTATTGGTAAAATGAATACTAAGCCCGTCATTATCCATGCAAGTAAAGGCCTAGAACAAGATACGCATAAACGGATCTCAGAAGTTTTGGCTGAAGAAATTCCAGAAGAAAAAAGACAGGCAATTGTTGTATTATCTGGTCCTAGCCATGCTGAGGAAGTGGCAGTACATGATATCACAACAATTACAGCTGCAAGTATTGATCAAAAAGCAGCTGCTTATGTACAAGAATTATTCATGAATGATTATTTCAGGATTTATACAAATAATGATGTGATTGGTGTAGAAACTGGCGCAGCATTAAAAAATATCATTGCAATTGGTGCCGGCGCTATCCATGGATTAGGATTCGGAGATGATGCAAAAGCAGCAATCATGACTCGAGGATTGGCAGAAATCAGCCGTCTTGGTGTCGCGATGGGTGCCAATCCTCTGACATTTATCGGTTTGAGTGGTGTGGGGGACTTGATCGTTACTTGTACAAGTGTTCATTCTCGCAATTGGCGTGCCGGTAACTTGTTAGGACAGGGACATAAGCTGGAAGAAGTTCTAGAAAACATGGGAATGGTCGTTGAGGGTGTGGCAACGACAAAAGCAGCAGTAGAGCTAGCTCAACAGCTAGGTGTTGAGATGCCAATTACTCAAACAATCTATAATGTTTTGTATAATGGAGAAGATATCAAAAAAGCAGCAAAAGAAATCATGTTACGTGACGGAAAAATGGAGAATGAATTTTCTCTTCGTTAAATAGATGATCAATAGTTAATCGTCGTTTAGGAGGAACAGCAAGTGAAGGTCAAAAAAGCAGTCATTCCTGCCGCTGGGCTAGGAACACGTTTTTTGCCGGCAACAAAAGCCATGGCAAAAGAAATGCTTCCAATCGTGGATAAACCAACGATCCAGTTTATTGTGGAAGAAGCATTGGATTCGGGAATCGAAGATATCTTGATCGTAACGGGAAAAGAAAAAAGACCCATTGAAGATCACTTTGATGCAAATATCGAATTGGAAAACAATTTGCGGGAAAAGGAAAAAACAGAATTACTCGCTTTAGTTGAAGAAACGACTCAAGTCAATCTTCACTTCATCCGTCAATCTCATCCAAGAGGACTGGGGGATGCCGTGCTTCAAGCAAAAGCATTTATAGGAAATGAACCGTTTGTCGTCATGCTGGGGGATGATTTGATGAAAGATGATATCCCATTGACTCAACAATTGATGATGGATTATGAAGAAACACAAGCTTCCGCTGTTGCCGTCATGCGTGTACCAGAAAATGAAACATCTAAATACGGAATTATTGATCCTAAAACAGATAGCGAAAAGGGTCGTTGCAGAGTAAAAGGGTTTGTAGAAAAACCTGAAATGGGAAAAGCACCAAGTAATTTAGCCATTATCGGACGTTATCTACTGACTCCTAAAATATTTGAGATATTAGAAACTCAAGAACCAGGAGCAGGAAACGAGATACAGCTAACGGATGCACTTCAGACTCTTAACCAGACAGAGGCGGTCTATGCGAGAGAGTTTAAAGGAAAAAGATACGACGTAGGCGATAAGTTAGGATATATGAAGACAAATATTGAATATGGACTTCAACATTCGGAAATTGGGACTTCATTAAGTGCATATATTATCCAGTTGAGTAAAAAGCTAAGAACAGAAAGTTAACTGGAAATAAGTGGCCTGCTGAAAATGAAAGGCTATTTGTTATTAAAGCGGCAGCTTGTGCGTCATTTGCGCAACTGTCGTTTTAGTTTTTTGACTCTAGATCAGTTGAGTCGTGGAAAACGAAAGATAGAAAAAGACTTTCGTGAATAGATTCAGAAAATATTCTGCTAATGGTTTAATTTTTTTTTAAGTTGTATAAAAGAAAATGATTACATAAGAGAAATGAAAGCCAAGCCAGAAGATTCATAGTAGAATAAAAAGGCGAATTTTTTAATTATAAAAAAAGGTGTGTGTTCACTATGGGAAAATTAGTCGCTGTTGCACAGTCGCTGCTTGATATACTCAAGTGGCTGATGGAAGGAAGCAATTGGATATTTGTGTTGCCACTATTGCTTATTAGTCTATTTATCATGTTTCGCATGGTCAGAAAAAAAGAAACGTTTCTGATTTTTATCTGGTATGCAGCATCCGTTGCGGTTGCTACCTTGATGGTTGAATTGGCGTTAGGTAGTTGGGAAGCTTGCGTATTTGCTTTATTTTTTGCTGTACTGTATCTAATCATTTATATCCCATATATGAAAAGAAAGTCTCGGATAGGCAGAAAAGGTAAACATACAACTACTTTTTCTAGTACAGATTCTCTCGAACAAAGTAGAAGAACGAGAAGAAGACGGTAATATTTAGTAGGTATACGCAAAAAAAAGATAAAATAATGGATAAACTATTGAGATGAGAGATTTATTTAATTGGTGAAAAAAAGCTTTTTTCACTTATATAAAAGAATCTTTTTTTAAGGAATGCTTGTTGTATCGGGATAAGCCATTCCTTTTTTTATGTTATTTTTATATATATAAATCATACCAATGTTTTTTTGTATTTTCGTGCTTGCACTTGGATAAGAGATTACTTACAATAAATTCAGATAGAAACAGCTGAATAAAAAAAGGCTCCCTGACCCTTAGTTGGCGCTAAGAATCAGGGAATGACCAGTCACACACATACATCCTGACCGATCATTTTGCCATAGTCAATGCAGTGCATCGACCTAATTTATTGTACCTAATCTAGGGTGAAAATTCTACCCCTATGTAGATATTTTCCATGGTCTGCACGTTGTTTTATTTGCTATGTCAAGGTATTGGGCGTATTCGTTCAATGCCTTTTTTGTGTTTGAAACAGCAAAGACCACATGTGTTACTGTCTAACTACTGTTTTTTTATGTACTTCCTTAGATTAGGCAGCTGTTTCTATTCATGTCAAGTATAGCTAGGCGGGAGAGATAAATGAGTTTATGTTATTTTGACTATTATCACCAATTGGAAGAGAAATTAAGGATAGAAGAGCCGCTGATGCTTCAAGCTGGCACTTGGATCGCGAAACAAATTAATCAAGGTGGTAGATTGCAGATATATGCTAGCCGCACACTAAGTGGTGTAGCATTTGAATTTTGGGATCAAACCCCGGATCTTGTACCAAGTATATTGATTGAAAATCCAGCCGGAGGTGTCTATGAAACGCTAGAAGGTGCAGGACAGGCAATTATTGATCAGCTTTCTGTCAAATCAGAAGACATTTTTCTTCTTCTTTCGAATGAAGGAAGAAACCCGGCAATCATCGAACTAGCTCAGTGGATCAAAGAAAATGGTCATCCATTAATCATTGTTACTGGATTTGATTTGTCACGAAGTATCAAATCGCAACATAGCAGTGGTTTGCGATTATTTGAATTTGCTGATTTGGTTTTGGACAACCACGCCAATTTACATGATGCAGTCTTGACTTTGCCAAATCTAGATCCAGCGATCTGCGGAACAGCCTCTCTTGCAACGATCTTTTTGCTGCAGCAAGTTTTGTATTTTACAGCAAAACAGCTAATCCAGGACACAAGTGGAAAATAGTTATCCACATGTTGACAAAGTTCCTTAAAAAAATAATGTTCCACATAAAAATGGAGCGTTTGAAAAAAAGAAAACGATTATTAATGAGGATTAACAACGACTACTTTTTTTATTTTAGTTATTTTAAGATGGATCATCTTTGATTTTAAGCTTGTTTTGTTTAAAGTTTGTTATTTTTATAAGTTGTTTCACAGTTATGAGAAATGAGTTATAAGAATATGTAGTGTCAGAAAAATAAAAAGTAGTGGAAAAAGAGACAAGAAAGAATCCATATGGATTCTTTCTTGTCTCTTAATACACGTTGATGAAAGAGTCTTCCCCAAAACTCTTTACAAAGTAATTATAGTACATTTGTTATCATTATTGCAATGAAGTTTACCTGATATAACAAAATTGTCCAACAGGATACCTTTTTCTAATAGAAAGAAAATACACAAAAATTGAAGGATAGATAATGGATATTTATAAGTGTTTATTATTTTTTTTGCAATGAAATTCAATTTTTCAATGATTGTAAAATGAAAAAAAAAGGACGAGATTTTCTCTAATCTAAAAATAAAAAAAGAATTTTAAGGAAAAACAGAGAAATAAAATACTTAATATAAATGGAAAGAGAAAAAAATAATCATACATAGGAGAAAAAAGCAAAATAGAAAAAAGTGATTTTCTAATAAATTATTCATGTGGAAATGTCATTTTTACTGTATAATTCATTTGATTATCCATTTTTTATTCATCAAAATTACTGAAAAAAGAAAGGAAGAAATAAATTTGAAGAAAACAAATTCTTCAGGAAAACCGAAACGCGACTTCACTAAATTATCGACACCGCATACGTATGTCATTATTTTTGGTGTAGTCATCTTTGCATGGATACTGACTTTTGTCGTTCCAGCAGGAAAGTTCAGCACGCAAGATATTGAATACAAAGATGCAAATGGCGAAACAAGTACTCGTACTGTTTTACGTCAAGATTCCTTCCGTTATGCTTACGAGCTGGATAAGTCGTATGTGTTTGATCAATTAGAAGAACTGCAAGATCATCCAGCAGAACGTGAAAAACTGGATGTTCCGGAAAAAGGATTGGAAAAAGTCATTGCTGACGGAGAAAAAAATCTTACGCAGGAAAAACTAGATGAAATCTCCTTGACAGATGATGTGCTTTACGATCAGTACGGCGAAAATATCTATGATACTTCTAAAAAATTGCATAAAACAGCCAAAATATGGGGAACAGATGATTTTGGCGGCTTTGGTTTCTTAAATTTTGTTTTTGAAGGACTAGTATCTGGAGATAAGTATGGATCTGCTGTAGGGATCGCTGCATTGATCCTTGTTGTTGGAGGTGCTTTTGGTATTATTATGCGTACCGGAGCGATCGACGCAGGTATCTATGCGTTTATCAGTAAAACTAAGGGACTGGAGCGTTTAGCTTTACCGCTATTATTCTTTGCTTTTTCATTCGGTGGCGCTACATTCGGGATGGCAGAAGAGGTAATTCCATTCTCAATGGTGATGGTTCCATTTGTCATTGCGTTAGGATATGACTCGATCGTAGCAGTAACCGTGACTTATGTCGCATCTCAAGTCGGAAATGCGACCTCTTGGATGAGCCCGTTTAGCGTAGCGGTGGCTCAAGGGATTGCTGGAATCCCCGTGTTGTCTGGTGCGACATTCCGATTGATTATGTGGGTAGTTGTTACTGCATTAGCCGCTGGTTATATGATGATATATGCAGAAAAAATCCGTAAAAAACCAGAAAGTTCGTTGACTTACAAATCAGATGATTATTTCCGTTCTCATATCAAAAAGACATCTGATGAAAATAAAAAATTCATGCTTGGGCATAAACTGATCTTATTAGAGATGTTAGTTGTCCTTGTCTGGATCGTTTGGGGCGTGACTCAAAAAGGCTATTACATTCCAGAAATCGCTTCTCAATTCTTTGTGATGGGATTAGTTGCTGGAATCATTGCTGTTCTTTTCAAATTAGATGGAATGAAAGTCAATGACATCGCTTCTTCTTTCCAATCTGGTGCAGCTGATTTAGCTGGTACAGCAATCGTAGTAGGTATGGCCAAAGGGATTCTTCTTGTCTTGGGAGGATCTGATGCATCTGTTCCTTCAGCTTTGAATACGATTTTGCATGGGATCGGGACGGCGTTGACCGGTGTTCCAGCTGTCATTGGTGCTTGGGCGATGTACATCTTCCAAAGTTTGTTCAACTTGGTTGTTACATCAAATTCAGGACAAGCAGCTTTGACTATGCCAATCATGGCTCCACTGGCAGATTTAGTAGGTGTATCCAGACAAGTAGCAGTTCTTGCTTATCAGCTTGGTTCAGGTTTTATGGACGCTTTTACACCCGTATCAGCCAGCTTGATTGGTGTGCTAGGTGTTGCACGGATCGAATGGGCAAAATGGGCAAGATTCCAAATCAAGATGCAAGGATTCCTGTTTGTTTTAGGAACTATTTTCATCATGATTGCCATTGCAATAGGTCTGCAGTAGTACTGGAGACCTGTAAATAAAAAAGTAATCCAAACAGTAGATAAGGACTCCAAGAACCGTCATTTTACGGTAAAAATCAAAGGAGTAAAGATTCTATCGTTTGGATTATTTTTTAAGATCCTATCATCAGTTATACTTAAAGAAAGAGGAAAAATGTATGAAAATCATTCGACAAATTGAAGTGTTTGCACCAGATTACTTAGGAAAAATGGATGTACTGATTGCCGGTGGGAAGATTTTGGCTGTAGAAGAACAGCTAGAAGGCGGCTACGAAGGAGTGGAAGTAGAAGAACTTTCAGGTGAGGGAAAAGTACTAACCCCGGGTTTCATTGACTGTCATTTCCATATTTTAGGTGGAGGAGGAGAAGGCGGCTATCAAAATCGAACGCCAGAAGTCACATTGAGCCAATTGACTACAGCTGGTGTAACGACAGTTGTCGGTTGTTTGGGAACAGACGGAGAAGGTAGAGATATGACTGCGTTGATCAGCAAAGCGAAAGGTCTGGAAGCAGAAGGAATCTCCACTTATGTATACGAAGGTTCGTACCGATTGCCGGTAAAAACAGTAACAGATTCTATCATCAAAGACTTTTTGACAATTGATAAAATTATCGGAATCGGAGAAATCGCAGTATCCGATCACCGTTCTTCTCAGCCAAGTTTTGAAGAGTTCGCTCGTGCAGTAGCAGATGCTCGTGTAGGAGGCATGTTATCCGGAAAAGCTGGGATCATCAATGTCCACTTAGGCGGAGGAAAAAGAAAGCTAGAGCTATTGACACGAATCGTAGAAGAAACAGAAATTCCGATCACACAATTTTTGCCTACTCATGCAAATCGCACACCAGAATTATTTGAAGCTTGCGTGGCATTTGCCAAACGTGGTGGCACGATTGACTTCACTGCTAGCGAAGATCCTGATTTTTGGGAGAAGACAGATGGTGAAGTTCGCTTCAGCAAAGCACTGAAACGATTGATCGAGGAAGATGTTTCTTTAGATAATTTCACGATGACCTCAGATGGACAAGGAAGCTTGCCTTATTTTGATGAAAACAATCATTTCCTAGGGTTAGGAGTAGGAAGTGCCAAGGCATTGCTAGTAGGGATCAAAGAAGCTGTGCAAAAAGAAAGTATCCCTTTGGAAATCGCCTTACGAGCTATAACCAGTAACCCAGCACGTATATTGAAATTGGATAAAAAAGGAAAAATCGAAATTGGTGCTGATGCAGATCTGTGTATCTTGGATAAAGAAACGCTTGATATTGATACAGTTATCGCTAAAGGAGAAATAATGGTCCAAGAAAAAGAAGTCAAAGTATGGGGGACTTTCGAAAAAAGTTTTTAATCAACAGCTCTAACTATCTTTTTTAGAAAACGAGCGTTCTGTTTGTCTGTATCTGTTGTTGATGTTACCCTGAAGGTAGATCAATAAACAAACTAAGAGGAGGAAGCACAATGGCAGATTTAAAAGGACGTTCTAAAGATATGAAAGATAAAGTAGTCGGTGAAGGAAAAGAAGCATACGGCAAAGCAACAGACGACAAGAGCAAAGAAACAGAAGGAAAAGCACAATCACTAGGTGCTGACATCAAAGAAAAAGCTCGAAATTTAGGCGACGAAGTCAAAGACAAGTTTTCTCGAAAAGACGAAAAAAAATAAAAACCACTTATTACTAATTGAATCAAGCAAATAGAAATCCGAAGCATATCTGTCTCGCAGATATGCTTCGGATTTTTTATTTGATCATTATCCTGTTTTTTAAACTTCGATTTTTTGAAATTTTTTATTTTTTAGTTCAAAGACTTCATCACAGCTTTTTGCTACTTCAATCTCATGAGTCACGATGATAATACAGCGATTTTGTTCATGGGCGATTTCTTGGAAAAGTTTGACGATATCTTGTGAAGTTGTTTCATCTAGATTTCCAGTAGGCTCATCCGCTACGATTAGTTGATGTTCGCAGCAGATAGCACGAACGATAGCGACTCGCTGCTGCTGACCTCCCGAAAGTTTGGTCACCTGTTTTTTTGCTAATATTTCATCAATTCCTACACGAGCCAGTCGATCTAAAGCAACTTGTCGATAATTCTCTTGCTTGGTCTTAGTGATTTCCATTGCTGCTATGACGTTGTCTAGAGCCGATAAATAAGGAAGCAAGTTGTAAGCTTGGAAAATAATCGAGACATCATTTTTACGATAACTTCTTAACCCGATTTTGTTCAGTGAACGATCTTGATAGTATACCTTTCCTTCTTTTGGTGTATCTAGTCCAGAAATAAGCGAAAGAAAAGTCGTTTTTCCAGAACCACTTGCTCCTAAAATAGCGTACATTTTTCCAGCTTCGAAATTCAGTTCTACATCTTTGTAAAGCGCATCTTGCGGATCTTGATACCAAAATCCCAATTGTTCTGTCCGTAACATCAAATTCCTCCTTTAGTTTAATAGGATTTTTCTTGGGTTTAATCTTAATACCCCTATAGAAGCTAAAAAGACAGAAAACAGACTGATTCCAAATGCTACTCCGGCTAATAGTCCCAATTGTGCAGGTTTGACATTGATTTCCAATTCGCTGACTTGATCAGAAACAGCAAATGGATTATTCGGGGTTCCTTGTTGACCACCGCGTTGACCGCCTTGTTCTTGTCTGTTACCTGGCATTTGTCCACCGCCAGGAGCTTGCTGGTTTTGTGTCGTGGTTTCTGTCTGTTGGTCAAGTAGCTGCTGTCCCACGGCATTCGCGACGACGTTTCCGCTAATCGAAGCAACTCCTAATGCAAGAATCATACAAATAGCCACTTCGGTAAACAATTGGAGAATGATTTTACTTCTGGATTCTCCTAAAGATAGCAAGACGCCTAACTCATGCCGACGCTCCCGAATGGTAATCATAATGATCAGAGTAAGTATGATAATACCGGCTACAGCCACTAGTAAAACAACATTTTTAGAAAAACTTGCCACGTTGTTTAAAGGTTCCAACATTGACTGATACATGGAATCATTTGATTGTAAGCTAAATGTATCTGTGTCGATCAGCTTCTCAGCTTCTTTGAGAAACTCATCCATTTTATCTGGATCAGATAGAGTGTAAACAGCAGAATCTATCGTGTTATCGTCAGATGTCCCATTTAGTTCATTTGCAAAAGTGTAAGAAGTGTAAAGTGTATTCGACGGATTCATGAAGTTGAATTTCATACCCATACTGCTGCTTGTTTCGCTGGATTCATAAATTCCTTTGATCGTCATTTCATAAGTGGTATCTTCATCTTCAGTACTCGTGATTGTGAAAGTATCTCCGACTGCCAGGTCATTTGTTTCTGCTAGAGTAGAATCAATGACTACATTGTTTGTGCCTTTGTCGCTGTCATCTATTCCTTCACCATCCGTGATTTTTGCTGTTCCATCAGAAAAATTACTATTTTGTGCAGTTGCTGACACACCACTGATTTGAAAGTCTGCTTGAGTCATTTGCGGATTCCCGCCCATTCCTCCGGCAGGTTCACCGCCTGCATCGGTAGTTTCTGAACTGTCTTCACTTGAATCAGAACTAGTGATGGCAGTTATTCCATCTTTTGCCATAGCTGAGGCGGAACTTTCAAAGGAATAACTCTTTACATTATCTAATTCAGCTATTTTTTCCGCGTCCGTTAAGGAAACTGGTGTAAGAGAAAAACTGCCTGGATCTGGACGTTCTTCAGTGGTAGAACCGCTTGAAGAAGTTTGTTCCTGTTTTTTAAATGAAGCTTCTCGATTGGCACTTAAAGTCACTGTTGCTCCAACTTCTTTTTGTGCTTGATTCGCTGCTTCTTCTGCAGCGCTTCGAATCGTAAGGCCAGCTAGCACAAAAATAAGAATGGCTGTGAACACGGCAAACAATAACAATGAACGTCCCCATTTTACTTTTGTACTTTTCCATGCACGTTTCATAAAATTCATATTTTGCATCCCTCCTAGTAGATGCATTTGATAATAGATAACCTATCTTAAAGCTAACTTAAATCTTATGCTGTTTGCACACCATCAACATGAGGTTCTGTATATATCAAAAGTCACTATAGTTATTGCAAAAAATGTGGTAAAATGAAAAAAGTATGTTTCAAACCGACGAAGAAGAAATGAAAGAGGAATAGCAAAAGAAATCCTAGATGCTACAGAGGGATTTTTACGTGCATAGTTGTTCTAACAATTGCTGATACTAGCGATTTAGTTTATTTGTTGTATAATAATGGGGAACAGCTGAATACTTATATAAGTATTCTGGCTATAGCGTTTCGCAAAAGATCCATTTTGTTAAAGAAGTATATCCAAAATAAAATGCCCATCCAACTGTTAGAACGCGGATGTGATGGTAATTTTCCTGCTGATTCTCCATAAGTTGAGAAATAGTAATTTTGCATATGCTTCATTGGAATGGCTCATATATTTAGATAAAGAAGAAAATCGACATCTTTAAACTTGGATGTCATAAGAAGAGGTGAAGTTTGTGAGTACCATTAAAATTATCCCATTAGGCGGCGTTCGTGAAAATGGAAAAAACATGTATGTCGCAGAAGTGGGCGAGGATATTTTTATTTTAGATTGTGGGCTAAAATATCCTGAAAATGAGTTGTTGGGGATCGACGTCGTAATCCCTGATTTTACGTATTTAGAAGAAAACATTGATCGTGTAGCTGGTGTCTTTTTAACACATGGACATGCAGATGCGATCGGGGCACTTCCTTACTTGTTGTCAAAAATTTCTGTACCAGTATTCGGGACAGAGTTGACGATCGAGTTAGCAAAATTGAATGTCAGTCGTAATGAAGCAGCCAAAGGATTTAAGGATTTCCATGTGGTAGATGAGCATACAGAAATCGACTTTGGTGAAACAGTAGTGAGCTTTTTCCGTACCACTCATACGATACCAGATTCAGTGGGGATCAATCTGAAAACAAAAGAAGGTAGTATCGTTTATACGGGAGATTTTAAATTTGACCAAACGGCTATCCCAATGTATCAAACAGATTATGCACGATTGGCGGAAATCGGCAAAGAAGGAGTCTTAGCCTTACTAAGTGAATCGGCAAATGCAGAAAATCCTCAGCCTGTAGCTTCTGAAGCCCAAATAGCAGATGAAGTATTTGATACGATCAAATATTGGGAAGGGCGTATCATCGTCGCTTGTGTAGCAAGTAATTTGCAACGAGTGCAACAAGTATTGGATGCAGCAGAAAAAGCACAACGAAAAGTTGTCTTGACTGGTCAAGATTTCGAACGAATTATTCGCACAGCGATGCGTTTAGAAAAACTTCAATTACCAAGTGAAGATCTGCTTGTTACGTTGAAAGACATGAAAAACTATGATCCAGAAGAACTGATCATTTTAGAAACTGGCCGAATGGGTGAACCCATCAAGTCTCTGCAAAAAATGGCAAACGGTACACACCGTAATGTCAAGATTGAAGAAGGAGATTTGGTTTATATCACTACTACGCCAAGCATCGCGATGGAAACCATCGTGGCGAAAACGGAAGATATCATTTATCGAGCTGGTGGAACAGTGAAGTTGATCTCTGAGAATATGCGCGTTTCTGGTCATGCCAATCCTAATGACTTGCAATTAATGATCAATTTGATGAAACCAACATATTTTGTGCCAGTTCAAGGAGAGTATCGTGAATTAGCTGCTCATGCAGATTTGGCTCATGCAGTAGGGATGCCATACAAAAATATCTATATTACTGGACGCGGAGACGTGCTGGAATATAAGAACAAGCGTATGAGTGTTGCAGGAACTACAAGTGCAGAAAATGTAATGATTGATGGATTAGGCATAGGTGATATCGGAAACATTGTTTTACGTGATCGAAAAATCTTGTCAGAAGACGGGATTTTCGTAGCGGTTGTCACTATCAGTCGGCGAGAAAAGAAAATCATTTCAAAACCTCAAATTACTTCACGGGGATTCGTTTACGTAAAAGCTAGCCGTGATCTGATGAAAGAAAGCAGCAATATGATTGAAGCAATCGTTGAGAAACATTTAGAAAGCAATGATTTTGAGTGGAGCAAATTAAAGCAAGACATCCGAGATCAATTAGGCCGTTACTTATTTGAACAAACAAAACGCCGCCCAGTGATCTTGCCAGTCATTATGGAAGCTACTCAACGTCGAAATAAAAAATAAACAAAAAGAGTAAGATGAACCTCTCTATAGAGTGCTCGTCTTGCTCTTTTTTTGCGAAAAACAAATAATTTTTGAATACAGCATCCCTCGCTTTATAATAAACGATAGAATAAAGGGAGTGAATCAATGATGAGTCAAACAAAAGTCGAACGTTATTTAGAAGAACAAAAGATCAGCTATCAACCACTTGATTTTAGTCATGTGGTAGAAGAATCTTTCACAGAAGAACTACAAAAAAGAGGGATTGATCCAGCTTTGATATGTAAAACTCTCGTAGTGAAAGGAAACAAAACTGGGGTGATCATCGCATTGATTCCTTTGAACGATCACTTAGATTACAAAAAAACGAGACAAGTGACAAAAGATCGTAAAGTTGGTTTTCCTGGAATGGATTTTGTATTAATGCATACAGGATATCCCCACGGAGCAAACACCCCTATTGGAATAAAACTCGCACATCCTGATTATTGTTTTTTAGCAGACAGTTCTTTAAAAGAAAAAGAAGAAGTAATTGTGTCAAGCGGTGAAATCGGGAGAAGCCTTCGGATAAAAGTAGCCGATTTAGAAAAGATCGTCCATCCTATTTACGCTGATTTAATTAGTTAAGGGACGAGAAGAGAAGCTAAGCAAAGCAGAGACCTCAAACTTGAGATTATATCTGCTTGGTACTTGGTGCATCCTGTATTATCTGTTACAATTGCTTTGTACATACTGTACTATCAATCCAATGAAAATATATTTAGCAGCTATATTTTTTCATTGATGTGCAAGTGATGAAATCGTTTTTAATAAAAAAGATACAGAGAAAACGCGAGGTGTAAAATATGAAAATTACGTATCATGGACATTCCTGTTTAACAATTGAAATGGAAAATGGCCAACGCGTGATGATTGACCCGTTTATTACAGGAAATCCATTGACAGACTTAACTGCAGAAGAAGTAAAGACAGATTGGTTGCTGATTACTCATGGTCATAGTGACCACATAGGAGATATGATTCCTATTGCAAAAGAAAATCAAGCCACAATTATCAGTATTGTTGAGATTGCTGATTATGCGAACAGCAGAGGAGTAGATTCATTCGGTATGAATATCGGTGGAAAACATGCGTTTCCATTCGGCGTGGTAAAATTCGTACATGCACAGCATAGCTCAAGCTATGAAGTAGACGGTATCGTTCAGTATATGGGCGAGCCTAGCGGAATTATTATTCAAGCAGAAGGAAAAACGATTTATCATGCAGGGGATACTGCTTATTTCAGTGATCTAGGATTGCTTGCAGAAGAATTCGATATTGATGTCGCTTTCTTGCCGATTGGCGATAACTATACGATGGGGCCAGAAGATGCAGCAAAGGCTGCGCAAACAATTCGTGCCAAGAAAGTAGTTCCAATCCATTACAATACTTTCCCTGTCATTGAACAAGATCCCGAATCTTTTGTAGAGTTACTGGAAGATAGTGAAGGAAAAATAATGAGCGTCTCGGAAACGCTGGAAGTGTAGGCAGAAAATGGCGACAAAACATGATTTGATTTTAGAATATATTGAAAGTTTACCTGTTGGCAATCGAATTTCTGTAAGAAGCATCGCAAAAGAATTGAATGTCAGTGAAGGAACAGCGTACCGTGCAATCAAAGATGCGGAAAATGTCGGACTAGTTTCAACAATTCAACGAGTAGGGACCATCCGTATCGAACGCAAATTAAAAAAACATATTGAACGTTTGACATTTGGCGAGGTCGTCAGGATCATTGAAGGGGACGTTTTAGGCGGGGCGGCAGGATTAGACAAGGTCTTGAATAAATTCGTCATCGGCGCGATGACTAAACATGCCATGGAACGCTATATTACGCCAGGATCACTAATGATCGTCGGCAACCGGGCGGAAGTCCAAAAATTAGCATTGGAAGATGGCGCCGCAGTATTGATCACAGGAGGATTCAATACGACTGCTGAGATTGCAAAGCTAGCTGATGATCTTGAAATGCCGATCTTACGCACCTCTTATGATACATTTACAGTCGCAACCATGATCAACCGAGCGTTAAGCGACCAATTGATCAAAAAAGATATCATGCTTGTCAGTGATATCTATATGCCAGCTGAAAAGACTCATTATTTGCAGCAGACAGATACGATTTCTGATTATCAGCGTTTGTCAGAAGAAACGCAGCATTCGCGTTTTCCAGTCGTCAACCGCCATCATCGTTTGATGGGGATTGTTACGGCAAAAGATGTTTTAGGGAAATCGCCAAACCAGATCATCGATCGGGTGATGACGAAAGAACCAATCAGTGTAAAGAAAACAATGAGTATTGCCTCTGTTAGCCATCAAATGATCTGGGATGGGCTAGAAGTCATGCCGGTCGTTTCCGATGACTTGACATTGGAAGGCTTGATTACCCGGCAAGATGTAATGAAAGCGATGCAGCTTGTCCAGCGACAACCGCAGATTGCAGATACGATTTCGGATCAGATATCTGGAAATATCCATACGATTGATACTGACCGTGAAGGAAATCGTTTGGAAAACCCTAAGTTCAAATTCGTAGTAGCACCACAAATGGTCAATGGCGTTGGAACCATTTCTTTTGGCGTACTTAGCGAAATCATTTCTGATGTCGCACAAAAAACAATGGTGATGAACCAAAAACGAAATATCTTGATTGAACAAGTGAACCTACATTATTTGCGGCTGATCCAATTGGAAAGCGAATTAGACATTCGTCCACGTGTATTGGAAATCGGCAGACGTTCCGCTAAACTGGATATCGAAGTGTTTATTGAAAACACCATCGTTTCCAAAGCAATCGTTGTTTGTCAAGTAATGGAACGTTCTTAGAAAGCAGGAGTGAAATGACAGTACAGCAAGAAATAGTAGATACAATAAAAAAATACGATAAAATCATTATCCACAGGCATTTGCGCCCTGATCCTGATGCATTAGGATCACAAGTAGGATTAGCCGAACTATTACGGGAAAGTTTCCCAGAAAAAGAAATACGTCAAGTAGGTGAAACGATTGAAGGGCTTCGCTTTTTAGCAGAAATGCAAGAAGTTGAAGATGTCTTCTACCAAGGAGCGCTAGTCATCGTGACTGATACAGCTAATTCACCCAGAATCAGTGATCAAAGATATCAGTTGGCAGAAAAACTGATCAAAATCGACCATCATCCCAATGATGACCCTTATGGAGATCTTATGTGGGTAAATACAAAAGCAAGTAGCTGTAGTGAGATGATTGCAGAATTTGCTTTGATGTTTCCTGAATCTTTAAAGATGAACGTTAAGGCTGCACGGTTACTTTATGCAGGAATCGTCGGAGATACAGGGCGCTTTTTGTATCCCTCCACGACGTCCCGTACATTAGAGATTGCTTCGATATTGAGAAATTATCCATTTGATGCAAGTGCTTTGAACAGAGAGATTGAACAAATGCCGATGAAAGTCGCTAAACTTTCTGGTTATCTTTATCAAAATATCCAGGTGGATGAAAATGGTGCAGGAAGAATTATCCTTCCGCAAGAAATTCTTGATAAATATGGAATCGATGATTCAGAGACAGCTTCGATCGTTTCACTTCCTGGAGTGATTGACGAAGTGCTGGCTTGGGGGATTTTTGTTCAGCAGCCTTCAGGGTATTACCGCGTACGCTTACGTTCTAAGGGGCCGATCATCAATGAATTGGCTAAACGCCATCATGGAGGAGGCCATCCATTAGCAAGTGGTGCGAATGCAAAAGATTTAGCAGAAGTAGAGGAAATCTATAAAGAGATCCAAGATATATGCCAATCGTATAAGAGCAGAAAAACAGAATGATACTTCGTTCGAAAACGTGCCTTTTGTAGTAAAAATCACAAATGTATCTTTTCAAGATCTTCTTTTTCCGTTACAATAGTGCTCACTAAAGATTTTAAAGGAGAAAGAAGATGACATTACCAAATTGCCCAGAATGTGGCTCAGAGTACACATATGAAGATCGAGGCTTGTTGATTTGCCCAGAATGCGGGAACGAATGGAACAAAGAAGAACAAGAAACTGTCATAGAAGACGGATTAGTGGTATTAGATGCAAATGGAAACCGTCTGTTAGAGGGCGATAGCGTGACAGTGATTAAAGACTTGAAAGTAAAAGGTGCGTCAGGTGCCATTAAACAAGGAACAAAAGTCAAGAACATCCGTTTAGTAGAAGGCGATCATAATATCGATTGCAAGGTAGAAGGATTTGGACCGATGAAACTGAAATCGGAATTTGTGAAAAAGAATTAAAGAATATTCAAGGTCTTTTCACATTCTTTTCCTACTACTAATGATAAAATAAAGTAAACGAAAAGGAGTGAAACGACAATGTATGGTTATGGAATGTATGGTTTTTTAGATCCGACATTTCTTTTGGTCATTCTTGGATTAGTTATTTCCGGAATTGCGTCAGCGTACGTCAATAGTACTTTCCGAAAATACGATCAAGTGAGAAGCAAAAACAATGTGACTGGTACACAAGCAGCACAATATATATTACAAAGTCAACAGATAAATAATGTCGGTGTTCAACAAATTGCCGGAGATCTCACAGATAACTACAATTCAGGTAATAAGATGTTGAGTTTGTCTCAAGCAACTGCACAATCTACTTCAGTTGCTGCGATAGGTGTAGCAGCTCATGAATGCGGACATGCGGTGCAAGATGCTTCGGGTTATGTCCCATTGAAGATTCGTGCAGCACTTGTTCCAGCAGCTAACTTTGGTTCGATGATTTCGTTCCCATTGATTATGGTAGGTGTATTGCTTAGCTGGAACTCTACGTTAATCAATATCGGGATTTTCGCTTTTTCTTTAGCGTTACTGTTCCAATTGGTGACATTACCAGTCGAATTTAACGCGTCTCGGCGAGCAATCCAAATTTTGAGTGAAGGCGGACTACTGACGGAAGAAGAAGTACCGATGGCAAGACACGTATTATTTGCAGCAGCACTGACTTATGTTGCAGCAGCACTTTCGACATTCCTGCAGCTGTTGCGCTTGATCTTATTGTTCGGCGGTAACCGAAGAGATTAAAATAAAGAAGTTGTGAAATCAGCGCTTTGATCTGAGCTAATACCGAGAGTTAGCTGATTGAATACCATTTATTTGGAATAAGAGGATGTGACAAGAATTTTGTCACATCCTCTTTGTTTTGTTCTCATAACTTTTTTTCATATACAGTTCATGAACCGCTTTTATTAACTCGCCAAATAACACTGTATTGTGCGTTGTATCCAGATAGAAAGTCTCCGTTTCATCTGAAATTTTCTCATGCTGATCTGTAATGATCAAATCAGCATGTTCTGAATATGCGGTAATTTTAACAGCATCTTTGCGAAATAACTGCTGCAAATGGCTTTGAAGATGATAATTTCCTGTAAACTGTTTGGTTATCTGCAAATGGATGAGTAACTGCTCTTTCGTTTCTGTTTGTAGTAAGTGTTGGATCAATTGACTAAGGTATTGACTGATTTGGTTTCTTTCCCCATTTTTTGAAAAAATTGTATCGATTTTTTCTCTTAATTTCTTTTCCTGTATAAAAGAACTAGAATGATTGGACGTGGCTTCTGGAAAGCAAAGTGTAGAAAAACTACTGCTGGATTCACCCAACAGTTCGAAAAAAACAACTGCCAACACAAGAAAATAAAAATAAATTGGTATTTTATTTTCTAAATGGTTGAGAGGAAACTGTTGAGTTAAGTAAGTCATCAATTGACCGACTTGTCGACAAATAAGGTTTTTGCTTGTGGAAAATAAGAAACCAATCTCCTGTTTTTGTCGAAAAGAGATTTGATTTGGAAAAAAACAATAGAAAAAATAATTAAAGTAGGCCCTCTCTGTTTCTGTCTCTTCACAAGGGCGACTCACTGAAAAAGAAGTAAAGTATTCTGAATAATCATGTGTATGCTGCAATAAGTCCATCAATTCAGTGATTTCAGAAGAAGTTTTTGGAAAATATGCCTGTTGTTTGTTTCGTAATATGAATAAAGTTAACAGCAAGTAGATATTTTTTTCTTGTTTTGAAATTTTTTCTATTTGCTCATCTGTACTGTTCATTTTTAGTGCATTTAATTCAAGTGAGGAAAATGGCCAATCGTTACCTCCAAATGTATCTGAAAGAAAAAAGTAAAGATAGAGACGGATAGATAACTCATTTCCTTCAAGAGTACAGCAATTTTTTACAGATAGGATCCGTAAATGGAATTTTTTTAAGGAATGATTGAGCTGTTTTGTCAGTTTTTCGAGATAGGAGGGCGATATATAAAGTTGTTCAAGTAAATATTTTTTTGGTACAGCAGTTTGTGGATAATTGATTAGTAACATCAAATAGTTAAAACGATTGGATTCTTTTAGGTAGCATAATTTTAACTTAGAAAAAACAGCTAACTTTTTAGTTTGACCGGTTTCTTTGGTTTGGATCTCTCCTTTATGATTAGAATAAATAAATTCATCAATCAATAAAAATTGCTTGAGTGATACATTTATTTTTCGGATCAGTTCTTTGATTGTCCGTTTTGGAATATGTAAGTCATTGGATAATTCTTGTAAAGAACAATTATTTTTTTGAATGACCATTTGTAGAACAAGTAACTCTTTTTTTCTTGCTTCAATTAGCATAAATACCTCCTTTTTATTCTGTTTTTGTATATAGTTAGACAAAAACTGTGAGTGGAAAGTCATTTCAGTCTGTGTTATTCTCACAGAGTGTCGCCTTCTTTTTTATATAACGTTATTTAATTTTTTTGTTACCTTGTTTATTCTATTGTTTATTTCCTAGGGCATTTTGTCAAGATATTCTTGTTTTTAAGGCGAAAAAATTGATTTTTAATGGATATAACTAAATATGTTTTGATAATTATCAAAACATATTTTTAGAATTATTTATGTTATTTATTTATGGGTAGATGAAAAGAGATGGAGGTAAGAATGATGGGGAGAGTAACAAATTATAGTAAAGAATATTTGCTGTTCAAAAGTATGGTATACGTGGAAGAATATGGAATGAAGTCAATTACTGCAAGAGAGTTAGCAGAGTTCTGCGGTTGTTCTACATACCCGATTTATACACATTTCAAATCAATCAGCGTTAAAAGAGAAGATATTAGAAGAAATCACTGTTTATTTTGAAAACTACTTAGCTGAATGCAGTTCCGATGATGTTTTAAGCATTGTCTACTTATTGAAAGATTTTTTTCTATCCATGAAAGTATTCGTGAAATCATTGCAAAATCTGATTTAGACATGGATTCGCTATTTAAGCGGCCATTTTTCTCATATGTCAAAGGTCACACGAAGATCAAAGAAGAAAAGTCGCTTGAATTGGTATGGCTTAATGCATTGGGAAGTTTGCGCTCAGATGATTCTTCTCAAGATTTTCTTGAAATGATGAACGCTGTTTGGGATAAAAACGAGGTGACGGATGAATACTTGGAAAATATCTTAAAGGAACAGTCACCTTAGGCAGCAACATGAAAAAGTAGATCAGCCACCTTTATTTTTCGTAAAAAAGATTGTAAAATGTCTAACGAAACATTGGAATGAAGGAGGAAGCGACAACGTTACCACAGCAATTTATCAAAAAATATCGTCTTCTTTTAGGCGAAGAAGCATCCGATTTTTTTTCTGCGCTTGAACAAGGAAGCGTGAAAAAAGGATTTCGGTGGAATCCACTAAAACCGGCAGGATTGGACATGGTCCAAACTTACCATAGCGAAGAATTACAACCCGCTCCCTACAGCAATGAGGGATTTCTTGGCACTGTCAATGGAAAGTCTTTCCTCCATCAAGCTGGGTATGAATATAGCCAAGAACCAAGTGCAATGATCGTTGGAACAGCTACTGCAGCAAAACCCGGTGAAAAAGTTTTGGATTTGTGTGCGGCTCCCGGTGGTAAATCAACCCAATTAGCTGCTCAAATGAAGGGGAAAGGGTTATTAGTGACGAATGAGATCTTTCCGAAACGTGCGAAGATTTTATCAGAAAATATAGAACGATGGGGAGTTTCGAACGCAATAGTGACAAATCATGCACCCGCAGAACTTGTCCCTCATTTTTCGGGCTTTTTTGATCGGATCGTGGTTGATGCTCCTTGTTCAGGAGAAGGAATGTTCCGAAAAGATCCAAATGCAATAAAAGAGTGGACAGAAGAATCTCCGCTATACTGTCAAAAACGTCAGCAAGAGATTTTGTCTTCAGCAATAAAAATGCTAAAAAATAAAGGACAACTGATTTATTCGACTTGTACGTTTGCACCAGAAGAAAATGAAGAGATCATTAGCTGGCTTGTAGAAAATTATCCAGTAACGATTGAGGAGATTCCTTTGACTCAATCCGTTAGTTCAGGACGGTCTGAATGGGGAAGCGTAGCTGGTTTGGAAAAAACAATACGTATATGGCCTCATAAAGATCAGGGTGAAGGACATTTTGTTGCAAAGCTGACTTTTCATGGACAAAATCAGATGCATAAAGAAAAGAAGACACGAAAAAAAAGTAAAGTGCAAATGACAAAAGAGCAGGAAAAACTCTGGACGGAGTTTTCAAATGATTTTCATTATGAAGCTACTGGAAGACTTTTAGTGTTCAACGACCATCTTTGGGAAGTTCCTGAGTTAGCCCCTTCTCTTGATGGTTTAAAAGTCGTACGTACAGGTTTGCATTTAGGAGATTTCAAAAAGAATCGATTTGAACCTAGCTATGCATTAGCGCTTGCTACAAAAAAGATAGAGAATATACCTTGCTTGCCGATCACTCAAAAGGAATGGCAATCTTACACAGCAGGAGAAACATTTCAACGTGATGGGAATCAAGGATGGGTTTTGCTAGTATTAGATAAGATACCTGTCGGATTTGGGAAACAAGTAAAAGGAACAGTAAAGAACTTTTTCCCTAAAGGATTGAGATTTCACTGAGTGGATTAGTTCGTTTATTTTTTTGTCTATGCTATGATGGAGATAGATAAAAAGGAGCTGATACTTATGAAAACATCAACAAAAGTAACAATCGGATTAAGCGTAGCAGCCGCTGCCAGTGTAGCGACAGCAGTCGTTGTATCGGGAAAAGTAATGGAAAAGATCCATCATATGACTACTCGGACGAAAGTAAAAAAATTCGTCTATGACAAATTTGATGGAAATGAAAAATTACTAGAAATCGTAGATGGTCTTTCAGATAGTGACTTGGATTCTTTGATGGGAATGTTAGCAAAAATCAAATCAGGAAAAAAGAAAATCTCTGTTTATGGTGATTCGATCAAAGATTCAACCGAAGATGTAAAAGATCGGCTAATGCATTTTGTTGAAAAAATGATGTAAGAGAAACTAGCTTTTGAACACTATTCATTCGAAATAAGGGGTTGTGACAAAATTATTGTCACAACCCCTTTAATCTATCTTTAATTATGTTCATGAATCAATAAAAGATAGCAAAACAGTAAATCGTTGGCTTTTTTTAGATTGAAACCAGTCTGTTCTTGAAATTTTTCGATTCGATATTTTAGAGTATTACGATGAAGAAACAGTGTTTTTGCAGCAGAGCTGACATTGCCTAATTCATTCCATAATTCTTGAATGATCACTTCCATTTCATTTTGTTTGATCAGTTCTATGTAACTTTTGATCAACTTACTATCTTTTACAGTATCTTTTGTATAGTAATGTAAAGCCACATCTTGCATAGAAAAAGTACGGCTGTGAGTATAAAGATTGTTTTGCTCTGTTAAAAAAATTTTTCTTTCTTCAGCAAACAAAGGGACGAGGTCGGTGCCAGGTGAATGGAAAGAACCAACGAATACAGACGTTGTCGTATCAAAATCAGCATCTAAAGATAGAAAAATACCGTTGATTTCAGTAGCATCAAGATAATCACGGTTTATTTGTTCGACTAAGAGCGCATCTGTGTCTGTATAAAAAAAGAAATCAGCAGAATAGCGAAATAATTCCAAAATAGTATCTTGCCATTCTTTTTTTAAGAATTCTCCTTTTGATTCGACGTGAAGCTGGATCAAACGAAAGCTTTTTTCTTGAACACAAGAAGCATCTTTAAAAAGATAGTGATACCATGGGTGTTTTTTTTGATCGTTGATTACAGGGAATAACGCTTTCAAAAGGCTGGTTTCTTGTTGAGATAATGAATCTTGTTTGATCCAGATAAAAGCATCATCAATTGCAAAAGAAAGGATATCCGCTTCTGATGCTGGAGAGTTTTTTTTCTGTGCTTGTGGGTAAAGAGCAAGTAATTTATCCATTTTCATCTTGTTCACCTCTTGTATTTATTTTACCATAGAAAAAAAAGTTAGTTACAGCCTTTTTATCATATGCTAAAGTAAAACAAGAAAAAACAAAGGCAGGGAAGGGTAATTGGTAAATACAAATCTTGATGCAGTAGAAAAAGAAAAATGGATGCGCCTTGCATTGGCAGAAGCAAAGAAAGCAGAAATGCTTCATGAAGTTCCGATTGGAGCAGTGGTTGTATTGGATGGAAAAGTGGTTGGAAGAGGATATAACCTTAGAGAAACCACGCAAGATGCTACTACACATGCAGAAATGCTTGCAATCAAGGAAGCCTGTGAAAAAGTGGGAAGCTGGCGCTTGGAAGATGCCACACTTTTTGTTACCTTAGAGCCTTGTCCTATGTGCAGCGGCGCGATGATTTTGTCTCGTGTAGCAGAAGTTTATTTCGGTGCGTATGATCCAAAAGGCGGAACAGCCGGTACCTTGATGAATCTTTTGGAGGACGAGCGGTTTAACCACCAAGCATATGTAGAAGGTGGCATTTTAGAAGACGAATGTGGGATGATTTTGACTGACTTTTTCCGAAAGCTCCGCCAGCGAAAAAAGAAATTAAAAAAAGACTGGTCAACGAATGAAAAATAAGGTATACTATTCTTTGCCGAAAGGCTAGGACAATGGTGGGCTTGTGAAGCGTGTCAGGTCTGGAAGGAAGCAGCACTAAGCAGGTTCCGCCATGTGTCTGATTATAATGAAACGACAACAGACTTTCGGGTCTGTTTTTTTTATTTTTATAGTACTGTAAAAATGAATGTTCCTGATTTTTTAGCCAGACTGATTTATCGAATATTGTACTTATACAATTTGCTTCAAGGCAGGAAAAACTCTGAAATAGAGCTTGTTTCAATGGAAGAAAAAGCTGCCTATGGTATGATAAAGATAAAGAGAGGCGAGAGGGTACATGGAAAAAATAGTGATTTTACATACGAATGATCTGCATTCTCATTTAGAAAATTGGCCAAGGATCAGAAGGTTTTTGGATCAACGTAAACGAGAAAACGAAAAGAAAGAAAAAACGACAACGATTGCAGTAGATCTAGGTGATTTTGTGGATCGTTGGCATCCATTGTCAGAAGCAACGAATGGACAGGAAAATATCTTGCTGATGAATGAAGTTGGTTATGATGCAGCGACGATAGGAAACAATGAAGGCGTAGGAAATTCCAAAGAAGAGCTGAATCATTTATACGATCATGCTGAGTTTGATATCATCCTGGATAACTTATTCGATAAAAATACGCTCCAGCCACCGGCATGGACGAAACCATATAAAATTATTACAACGAAACACCAGACGAAAATCGGACTAATTGCATTTACTGCTCCATTTCCGCTTACTTATAATCCGAATGGCTGGGACATACGCAATCCTTATGATATTTTGCCAGAATTAGTCGAAGATTTACGTTCACAAGTGGATGTTTTAGTTTTGATGAGTCATCTCGGGATTCAGGATGATTTCCAAATTGCAAAAGAAATACCAGCAATTGATGTTATTTTAGGATCGCACACCCATCATTTATTCAGAGAAGGTCACGTAATCAATGATGTCCAAATAGCAGCCGCTGGAAAGTACGGGCAGTATGTCGGTGAAGTCCATTTAACCATCGATGAAGAGAAAAAAATCCTTAAGCATTCAGCCAAAGCCATCCCTACCGAAACAATGACAGCTTTTACAGAAGATGAACAAGAAATAAATAGTTATCTAGAACGTGGGCATGAATTATTAAAAGAAAAAGAAGTAGCAGATTTGCCATTTTCTCTGAGTCTAGATATCTTCAATGAGCATTCGTTTATCCAAGTAGCCCTTGAGGCGGTGAAAGAACGAGGAAAGACGGAAGCAGCAATATTAAACAGTGGTCTGTTTTTAACTGAAATTCCAAAAGGGCGGGTCAATCAGGATCAGCTTCACACTGCGTTGCCGCATCCGATGCACTTGTTAAATGTCACATTGGGTGGAAATGATCTGATTCGCTTAGTTTTAGAAATAGAAAAAAATCGTAACTTTTTACGTAACTATCCTATGAAGGGAATGGGATTTCGCGGTAAGATTTTTGGGCAGATGGTCTATAATGGAATCACATATGATTCTATTAACCATCAAGTCTTTTGGAAGAACAAGCCAATCGATCTGAATAAAAATTATACTTTTACTACCGTAGATCATTTGATGTTTGTTCCATTTTTTCCAACGATTGAGATTGCTGGAAAAAATGAATTTTTGTTCCCTGAATTTATCCGAAGTGTGGTAGGAGATTACTTGAAAGCTCACTACCCAATCAAATAAAAACAAGGTATAATAAAAAAGATAGGTGGTGAACGCATGTCTGCAAAACAAAATGAACAGCAGAACGTTGAGCATAAAACAGAAATTGCTAAGAAAAAATCATCAGCTGAACAGGAAACAACAGTCACCGAAGAACTGACAGCTGCTTTGGAAGAAATCGTTGAGGAGCCTAAAGCAGAAAAAGTCAAAGGCGAGCTAGTGACACTGTTAGATGACAGTAATTTTTTGATAGGCGAAAGACATTATCGGCTTGTGTCCGATTATCGTGAAGGATTTAATGCAGAAAAGCTTGGAGAACGTTACAGTGATGTACTAGCCCGATATGATTATATCGTAGGAGATTGGGGTTATGAACAACTACGCCTAAAAGGATTTTTCCAAGCGGATAATCGACGGGCGCATCCAGATCAGCGAATCGATTCCTTGGAAGACTATCTTTACGAATATTGCAATTTTGGTTGTGCGTATTTTGTCATCGAGAGAATCGGCGGTAAAAAAGAAAAGACAAATCAGCGCCGAAAAAAGAAAAAAAACCATAATCGTGCGTATATCGATGAGAAAAAAGGACCAGTCGCATCTAATCGCAAAAAACCGGTTATTAAAAATCGAAAAACAGAGTCAGCAAAAACCTCTGAAAAAGTAAAAAAACAAGAACAACCTAAACAAGTAGAAAAAACAAAAACAGCATTTACGATAAGAAAAAGGGAAGAGTAGTGGATGAATGGACTATAAAGGATATTTAATTGATTTAGACGGAACGATTTATCGTGGGACACAACCCATACCGGCCGGTAAACGATTTGTGGAAGAATTGCAAAAAAGAAAATTACCTTTCTTGTTTGTTACCAATAACACGACTAAGTCACCAGAAACAGTAGCTAATCGTCTAGCAGATGAGTTTGACATTCATGTAGCTCCAGAGACAGTCTACACAGCTACTTTGGCAACAATCGATTTTATGAAAGCAGATGGAAAAGGGAAAAAAGTCTATGTTATCGGAGAAGCAGGATTGATTGACTTGATTTTAGCTGCCGGATTTACATGGGAAGAAGAGGCTCCTGACTATGTAGTGGTAGGCTTAGATAATTATCTGACCTATGAAAAAGTAGTTAAAGCAACACTTGCTATTCAAAAAGGTGCTACTTTCATTGGAACGAACCCAGATAAGAATATACCTACTGAACGCGGCCTTCTTCCTGGAGCAGGGTCAGTCATCTCTTTTGTAGAGACAGCAACCCAAACGCCGCCGATCTACATCGGAAAACCAGAAGCCATCATTATGGATAAAGCCGTTGAAGTATTAGGACTGCAAAAAGAAGAAGTAATCATGGTTGGAGATAACTATGAAACAGATATCCAAGCTGGGATACGCAATAATATAGATACTTTGCTCGTTTTATCAGGTTTTACAAAAGAAGAAGATGTACCTGGGTTGCCTATCCCAGCTACTTATGTGAAACAATCACTGGATGAATGGAGCTTCTAATATGAAAAATTCGAGATGGCAGTGGATGGAATATGCTGGATTGTTCAGCCTATTTCTGACACTGATCAGTCTGGCAGTTGGTGTGACGATCAACTTTCGACCACTATACGTATTTGATATCGGACATTTGCAAATTTTGGATTATACTTCTTTAGATCAAGAGACATTACTGAAAAATTTTGATCACCTAATGAATTATCTCAATAATCCCTTCAAAACCATCCTCAGCTTGCCAGATTTCCCAGTTTCTGCTAGCGGAGCCCATCACTTTTATGAAGTGAAAATTTTGTTTTTAGTGGATTATGCTGTGTTTTTCATCACTTTGATCCCGAGTATTTTGTTTATCAAATATTTGCAAAAGAATGATCGGCTTTGGCGGTTGATTCGTCCGTTTCAAATCGGCATGTTACTGCCAGTTGTTTTCGGTTTTTTCATGATGGTAGGATTTGATCGCTTTTTTATCCTTTTTCATGAAACGTTTTTCAACAACGATGACTGGTTATTCGATCCCGTTACTGATCCAATCATCAATGTACTTCCAGAAGAATTTTTCATGCATAGCTTTATCTTATTTTTTGTATTATTAGAATTATTTTTTGCTGTTTTTCTTTTCTTAGGAAAAAATAGCTTGAAACAAACAAAAAAGAAAGAACTCGTCTAAATAGACGTTTTCTTTCTTTTTTTGTTGAATTATTGAGTAAGGCGACTTCTTTTTTCTGGTTCTTTGTGTGCTAATCGACTGGCAGCAGCAGCGGCGATCGCTCCGACGATATCATCTAAGAAGGTATGGACATGAACGCCATCGTGGCTGTTTAGTTCTTTTAAAATACCAGGTTTCACCTTGTCGATATAACCATAATTCGTAAAGCCGATCGTACCGTAAACATTCACGATTGACAAGGCTAGGATCTCATCGATACCGTAAAGGCCTTCGTCATCTTCGATAATATGTTGCAACGGACTCATCAATTTTTTCTTTTCTGCTAATATATCTAATTGGATTCCAGTGATAATGGCGTTATGTACTTCACGCTTTGTTAGCACGCTGTTGACACTTTCAGTACAATCCGCCAAAGTCAAATCAGAAATATAGTCTTTTTGTAAAAACATGACAAGTTGTGCGATATCTTCTACAGTTACGCCACGTTCCTTCAATAGTTCTCTTGCCTTTTCTTCTAAAGTCTCAGTTTTGACGACCATATTATTGCTCCCCCTTTATTTTTTCTTTCTCTATTTCATGTTAACGGAACATGAAAAAAATGCAAGAAACTGCTTTCGGGTTTAATTTGAAATGCAAAGAGATATAAAAAATCAACTAGGACGAAGATTTTTATCGTATAAGCTTGTGCTGTGACCAGGCTGAGTTCGTTCCTTTGGATTAATATAGTGTAAAGCATTGTTCACTGCAGTAGGTGCTTCACCGAGCCCAGTAGCAATCAGTTTCACTTTTCCTTCATAGGTACAGATGTCACCAGCTGCATAAACGCCTGGAATAGAAGTAGACATATCTGATTTTACAGTAATGGCATTTCTGGTACTATCAAGTCCCCAAGAAGAAAGATGTTCTAAATTAGAAGAGAATCCATAATTGACGATCAGAGAATCAATCATCAAATCAATCGTCTCGTCACTTTTCACTTTTTTTAACCGGATATCTGTCAGTTCCCCATTATTGCCTGATAATCCATCGATGAGATAGGGAGTAAGCAAGTTGACAGATGAAGATTTCAAGCGTGATACACTATGTTCGTGCGCACGAAATTCCGGGCGACGATGAATCAAGTAAACTTCGCTTGCAATAGGCTCTAACATCAACGCCCAATCGATAGCAGAATCACCACCTCCAGCAATAGCGACTTTTTTTCCAGCATACTTCATCAAATCATTCACGAAATAATCCAATCCGTGGTTTTCAAATGATTCAGCATTATCTAAATTCAATTTTCTTGGCTGGAATGAACCATTTCCTAAAGCTAAAATGACTGCTTTGGAATAATGGATGCCTTTATTTGTAGTAATCTCGATAACTTCGTCTTCACGAGTAAGCGAGAGAACTTCTTCTTTTAAATGGAATGTATGGTTAAAAGTAGTTAATTGTTTTTCTAATTGATCGATTAATTCACTTGCTTTTATTGCTGGATACCCAGGAATATCGTAAATATATTTTTCGGGATACAAAGTTGCTAATTGACCACCAAGTTGAGGTAGACTGTCAATGATTTTTGTTTTAGCTTGGCGCATTCCTGCGTAAAAAGCGGCAAACATCCCTACAGGACCTGCACCGATGATTGTAATGTCATAGATTTCCATAAAAATTCCTCCCTTTTCACACTATAGCAGAATTTAATTGAGAATGCTTCTCAAAAATGTTTGAATTCGAAATCGAAACGGTAAGTTATAGAATGTATCTAGTGATGAAAAATAAAAGAAAACAAATCTAGTATTTTTACGAGAGGTTAGGTATTATGTTATTATTATTATGAAGTATGCAAATATTAGGAGGAAACAATATGGCATTCCCACAACTAGATTTAAAAAGTGAAAAAGGACCAAAAGCTGTTATCAAAACAAACCGTGGTGACATTACTGTTCAATTATTCCCTGAACTAGCACCGAAGACGGTTCAAAATTTCATTGAACTTTCCAAAAAAGGTTATTATGATGGCGTGATTTTTCACCGCGTTATTCCTGATTTCATGATCCAAGGCGGCGATCCAACTGGAACAGGAATGGGTGGCGAAAGTATTTATGGCGAAAGTTTTGAAGATGAATTCAGTCGTGAACTGTTCAACCTTCGCGGAGCTTTATCTATGGCAAATTCAGGTCCAAACACAAACGGAAGCCAATTCTTTATTGTAAATAACACAAATGTGCCAGCTAATATGCTTGGACAACTAGAAGGTGCTGGATTCCCATCAGAAATCATTGAAGCGTATAAAGGTGGCGGAACTCCTTGGCTAGATTTCCGACATACAGTCTTTGGACATGTACTAGAAGGGATGGACACAGTAGATGAAATCGCAAATGTACAACGTGGTCCACAAGACCGACCTGTACATGATGTAGTGATTGAAACAATTGAAATTTCAGAATAGTTTGGTATGGTACGGAGTAATTATGAAAAAGGACGAAACCTAGTAAGGTCTCGTCCTTTTATTTTGAATAAATGATTTAATCGATTGTCTCTAAAGCATACTTGATTCGATTAAGTCCTTCCAGTAAAGTTTCTTCTGGACAAGCAATATTCAAGCGCATATGCCCATGACCGGAAGGACCAAACGTGATGCCAGGATTTAATACGACTTTTCCTTTCCGAACAAGAGTGTTCTCCAATTCTTGGTCGTCTGAAATATAGGCGGTAAAATCTAACCACATTAAGTAAGTTCCTTCAGGGTTCATTATTCTCACTTTCGGAAGATACTGTTCAAAAAACTGATTAACTGTTTGAACATTTTTTTCTAGATAAGGAATCAGTTGGCTTAACCATTCTCCACCCGTCTCATAAGCCGCTTGGGTTCCAATCAGTCCAAAAGTGTTGATTTCGTGCTGTTGGTTCATCACTAAATGTTTTTCAAAATCAGCTTTCATCTCTGGATTTTTGATAAATACCATTGAATTTTTGATTGCAGCTAGATTGAAAGTCTTGGTTGCGGAAGTAAAAGCAACTAGTAGATCATCTAAATTAGGATCAATCGTTAGCATGGAAGTAAATGTATGATCGAATAAAGTTAAATCTTGATGGATCTCGTCACTAAACAGAATCACTTGATGTTTTAAACACAATTCGCTTAACTGTTTCAATTCTTCTTTGCTCCAAACACGCCCTCCAGGATTGTGAGGATTGCATAAAATCATTGCTTTTACATTGTTTTCTTCGATTTTTTTCTCCATGTCAGACAAGTCCATGATGAAATGATTATTTTTTTCTAGCAAAGAGCTTCGAACGATGTGACGTTGATTTGTTTCTATAATAGAGGAAAATGGAGGATAAACTGGGTCATGAATCAAAATAGAATCGCCTGGTTTTGTAAAAGTTTGTACTGCTGCAGCTAAACTAGTTAACACACCACTTGTAAAAACGATATTTTCTTTCGTCAACTCCACAGCATGGTGTTGGCGTTCCCAATGAATGATAGCCTGATATAGTTTATCAGACAGAGTGGCATAACCAAAGATTCCATGTTTGATGTATTCACTAAACGCTTTAGCTACCCCACCAGGAGACAAGAAGTCCATATCTGCTACCCACAAAGGAAGTAAGTCATCCATTTGATATGTCTCAGCAATTGCGTCCCATTTTACACTTTCTGTATCTTTTCTTGAAATCTGTTTATCAAATTCGATCATCTTAAGACCTCCAGTCATTTTCGTCGCTTCTTTTTTTGAGCTATTTACAGTATAATGATAAATGCGAAGAGAGGGAAGTAGATGACTTATAAAATTGGACAAATAATTGAAGGAAAAGTGACAGGGATACAGCCTTATGGCGCATTCGTTTCTCTTGATAACGAGACGCAAGGACTTATTCATGTTTCGGAAGTACAATCCGGTTATACGAAAAATATCCATTCATTGTTAAAAGTCGGGCAGCCAGTAACAGTTCAGATCATCGACATTGATGAATATTCCAAAAAAATCAGTTTATCTTTAAGAACGTTAGAAAAAACAAATCCAGCTGTTCCATATCGCAGAAAAAGGTATTTCACGAATAAAAATCGTAAGATCGGATTTACCACTATTGCGGAGCAGTTACCTATTTGGATAGAAGAAGCATTATCTGAACTAGAACGGAAAGAAAATAAGAAATAAAAAGTGTATTTTTTCTGAAAATGTGCTAGAATTTTTATGTAAGCCATAGAACAAGTTGATCGAGGTGGAAATTTTGGCAAGCAAAAGAGTTGCTGGTACAATTATGTTGCATTTGGAGGATGGTACTAAAAAATTTTTGGTCCATTCAATTGATGACAAGTTGGAATTTGCGTTAGCGGAACTTTCTGAAGGAAAGACTGGTTTAGCGAATATACTTAATTTCTTAAAAGAAATAGTTCATATCGATGTTAGCAAGATTAGTTTGATGGAATTGACAAATACACATATTAAAGAGGAAAATGTTCCGTTGTTTGTCTTTGAAACTGAACAAAAGAATCAAAGAGAAGAATTAGGCGAAGGATATATTTGGGAAGAACCAGGTCAAATGCGCTCTGTTCTTGGAACTTACGAAGTAGAGGGAGTGCCTTTCTTCTAAAATACAGATTAAGCGAACAAAGAAGTTTGAATTTTTTTCAAACTTCTTTTTTTATTGTTTGGTCCAAAAAATACAATGAAATGTTCTGCTAAAGATAGTTTTTTAGTGCATTTTATTTTCAAAATATGTTAAAAACGGTTGTATAACGAATAATAATAATTGATCGAAAAATCATTTCACAAAGTAATGCTTAATTTATAGTTGACCAAGGAAGAAATACATGATAAATTTAACAGCGTTGATTCTGAAGTGGATGTTATATCACATTTCTAAAAAAATTTAAAAAATAGTTGTTGACATGTTAGAAATGACATGATAAGATAACTGAGTCGTTAAAAAAGGACCACTTGTGAAGCTTGATTCTATCGAAAAAAACTTCAAAAAAGTTCTTGACAAATAACAAACGATAAGTTATGATAAATGAGTTGCTGAAAGATTTCGAGAAACGAAATCGAAAAAAACTTTTAAAAAAGAGTTGACAATTACTTGTCTCTCTGATATGATATAAAAGTTGCTACGGCAGCCAAAAATGAATCGGGAAATACTCTCGATGAAGTAGACCTTTGAAAACTGAACAAAGTAAGACAAACCAAATGTGTAGGGCGTCTTGATTCAATTCAAGGCAACAAACATTTTTAACAAGCAAGCAATATGCTAGCAAACAAATTGAGCTTAACAATCGCAAGATTGTTCGAACTTTTTATGAGAGTTTGATCCTGGCTCAGGACGAACGCTGGCGGCGTGCCTAATACATGCAAGTCGAACGCTTCTTTTTCCACCGGAGCTTGCTCCACCGGAAAAAGAGGAGTGGCGAACGGGTGAGTAACACGTGGGTAACCTGCCCATCAGAAGGGGATAACACTTGGAAACAGGTGCTAATACCGTATAACAATCAAAACCGCATGGTTTTGATTTGAAAGGCGCTTTCGGGTGTCGCTGATGGATGGACCCGCGGTGCATTAGCTAGTTGGTGAGGTAACGGCTCACCAAGGCCACGATGCATAGCCGACCTGAGAGGGTGATCGGCCACATTGGGACTGAGACACGGCCCAAACTCCTACGGGAGGCAGCAGTAGGGAATCTTCGGCAATGGACGAAAGTCTGACCGAGCAACGCCGCGTGAGTGAAGAAGGTTTTCGGATCGTAAAACTCTGTTGTTAGAGAAGAACAAGGATGAGAGTAACTGTTCATCCCTTGACGGTATCTAACCAGAAAGCCACGGCTAACTACGTGCCAGCAGCCGCGGTAATACGTAGGTGGCAAGCGTTGTCCGGATTTATTGGGCGTAAAGCGAGCGCAGGCGGTTTCTTAAGTCTGATGTGAAAGCCCCCGGCTCAACCGGGGAGGGTCATTGGAAACTGGGAGACTTGAGTGCAGAAGAGGAGAGTGGAATTCCATGTGTAGCGGTGAAATGCGTAGATATATGGAGGAACACCAGTGGCGAAGGCGGCTCTCTGGTCTGTAACTGACGCTGAGGCTCGAAAGCGTGGGGAGCAAACAGGATTAGATACCCTGGTAGTCCACGCCGTAAACGATGAGTGCTAAGTGTTGGAGGGTTTCCGCCCTTCAGTGCTGCAGCTAACGCATTAAGCACTCCGCCTGGGGAGTACGACCGCAAGGTTGAAACTCAAAGGAATTGACGGGGGCCCGCACAAGCGGTGGAGCATGTGGTTTAATTCGAAGCAACGCGAAGAACCTTACCAGGTCTTGACATCCTTTGACCACTCTAGAGATAGAG